>CBIHQZ010000030.1:0-15591 GCA_966212315.1 uncultured Myxococcales bacterium | reverse complement strand
TGGCGTCGGAGGGAGAGGGGCGGGCGGCAGCCGGGGTGAGGTCACGCCGCGAAAACGGCGCGAAACAAGCTGGACAGGGGCCCCTCGTGGTACACGTCGTCGTCACAAAGTGGCATCGCGCCACAAATCCAACACACCCCAGGACTTCAACCTCGGGGTCGGAAGTTCAACCTCGAGCCATGAAGATCTCGCCCATGCGACCCACTGTCGCCTGCGTTTTCGCGATCGCGCTGTTCACGACGGCCTGCCACCGACAAGAGGTGCACGAGCAGCCATCGATTCGGAACCAGCCGTCGCCGGGATCGTTCGTCACCGTGCAGACGGCGCAGACCGACGAGCACGGCGCGGCGATCGTGGCGCAAGGGAACGTCGCGTACGACGAGGACCGGGTCGCCGCGATCATTCCGCCGGTGCAGGGACGCATCGTGCAACTGCAAGCCGCCGCCGGCGATCACGTCGCGCAGAACGCGCCACTCGCGATCGTGTACAGCGCCGAGGTCGCGGGGGCGGGCGCAGGATTGTCGGAAGCGCGCATCGCACGGGTCGCGGCGGAGCAATCGCTCGCGCGCGCGGTGCGCCTGGTGGGCGAAGGCGCGGCGGCCGATCGCGAGGTGATCGAGGCTCGCGCGGTGCTCGCGCAAGCGGTGGCGGAAGAGCGTCGTGCCGCGGGTTCGTTGCGCGCGATGGGTGCGCCGGTGAGCAGCGCCGCGACGTACACACTGCGCGCGCCGATCGCGGGGACGGTGGTTCGCCGGGCAGTGCGCGTCGGCGCCGAAGCGCGTCCCGATGCGAGCGAGCCCGCGTTTCTCATCGCCGATCTGCAACGAGTGTGGGTGCTGGCGTATCTGCACGAACTGCAGGCGTCGACGGTGCATCGCGGTGACGTGGCGGAAATCGCGGTGCCGTCGGTGCCGGGACGAACCTTTCGTGGAACCGTCGATCGCGTCGGCGATGCCGTCGATCCCAACGCGCGCACGATCGTGGTGCGCATCGGCATCGAGAACTCCGACGGCGCGCTCAAGCCCGACATGTTCGCGCGAGTCACGATTCGCACACGCGCTGCCAACGTGGTGATCGTGCCGACGACCGCGCTCGTCACGCAGAGCAACGGCTATGCGGTCTTCGTGCAGCGCCCCGACGGAACGTTCGAGAAGCGCGCGGTCACGACCGGCGCCGAACTCGAACACCAAACGCAGATCATCCAGGGTCTCACCGCCGGCGAGCGCATCGTGACCGAGGGCGCGCTGCTGCTCGACGCCACCGCCGAGCAGGTGCTGTAAGCCATGCTCCAGCGAGTCGTTCGCTTCGCGGTGGCCCATCCGCTCGCGATGCTCCCGATCATCGTGCTGTTCCTCGGCTTCGGCTGGGTGCAGATGTCGGGCGTTCCGATCGAGGCATTCCCGGACGTCACCAACGTGCAGGTGCAAGTCATCACGCTCGCACCCGGACGCGCGGCCGAAGAGGTCGAACGACAGGTCACGATTCCGATCGAACGCGAACTCGCGGGCACGCCGTTGATGGTCGACCTGCGTTCGATCTCGGTGTTCGGTCTCTCGCAGATCACCCTCACGTTCGACGACAGCGCCGACGACTTCGAAGCGCGTCTCCGCGTGGGCGAACGCTTGCGCGAAGTCGATCTACCCGAAGGTCTCACCGCGACGCTCGGACCCGAGTCGACGCCGGTGGGCGAGATCTATCGCTACACGGTCGAAGCGCCGCGTCTCACCGCCATCGAACGACGCGCGCTGCAGGACTGGGTGGTCGCGCCGGCCCTTCGCCGCGTGGCGGGTGTCGCCGACGTCGTCTCGTTCGGCGGCGCGCAGAAGCAGTATCAGGTGCGCGTCGATCCAGGACGCCTCGCGTCGCGCGGGCTCGGCATTCCCGATGTGGTCGAAGCGATCCGTCGTTCGAGCGGCGCGGCCGGCGGCAATTACATGCGCCACGGCGCCGAGGAATACGTGGTGCGCGGGCTCGGCTATCTCCGCGATCCGCGCGACATCGAGCGCATCGCGCTGACGGTGCACGACAATGTGCCGGTCACCATCGCGGACGTCGGCGACGTGGTGCTCGGTCACGTGCCGCGACGCGGCGTGGTCGGGCGCGGGCCGAACGACGAGTCACCCGAAGGGATCGTGCTGCAGCGTCGTCGCGCGCATCCCGCCATCGTGCTCGGCGGTCTTCACGACGCGGTCGAACATCTCAACCGTGACGTGCTCCCGCGCGGCGCACAGGTGGTGCCGTACTACGACCGCAGCGAGCTGATCGATCGCGCGCTCGAGACGGTGAAACACAACCTGATGGAAGGCGCGATCCTCGTGATCGTCGTCCTGATGGTGTTCCTCGGCGCGGTGCGCGGACCGCTCGTCGTCGCGACCATCATCCCGCTCGCGTTGCTCACGGCGTTCACCGGACTCCGCATGCGCGGGATGCCGGCGAATCTGATTTCACTCGGCGCGATCGACTTCGGAATCCTGGTCGACGGCGCGGTGATCTACGTCGAAACCGTCTATCACATCGGCGCCACGAAACCGGGGCTCACACGCGAGCAAGTGGTGCTCGAAGCGGGCGAGCAGGTCGTGCGGCCCATCGTGTTCTCGCTCGCGATCATCGTCGCGGCGCTGTTGCCGATCTTCACGATGGAGCGCGTCGAAGGGCGGATCTTCGCGCCGATGGCGCTGACGTACGCGTTCGCGTTGTTGGGCGCGCTCGTGTGGTCGCTCACTGCGGTGCCCGCGCTGTCGCGACTGTTCATCAAGCTCCCGGTTGTAAAACCGGACGCGCACGGACACGGCCACGGCGAGCCGCGCTTCGTCGGCTGGCTGCGCGCGCGCTACGAAAAGCTCGTCGACACCACCATCAAGCGCCCCGCGACGGTTGCGATCGTACTCATCGCCGCACTGCTCGCATCGGGGCTCAACGGACGAACACTCGGCACCGAGTTCCTTCCCGAACTGAACGAAGGCGGGATGTTCATCACCGCGGTGTTCCCTGCATCGCAGTCGCTCGAAGAGGGCGAGCGACTGACGCCGCAATTGCGCGCGATCGTCCGCTCGTTTCCGGAAGTGAACGAAGTCGTGTCGCAGCTCGGTCGCCCCGAGGACGGCACCGATCCGTCGCCGGTGAACACCGCGCAGATCATGGTGAGCCTTCACCCCGAGACGGCGTGGACCACGCATCGCACGCGGCCGCAGTTGATCGAAGCGATGCGGCAGCGGCTCTCGGCGATCCGCGGCGTCGAATACATCTTCTCGCAGCCGATTCTCGACAACGTGCTCGAGGCGATCTCCGGGATCAAAGGGAAGGTCGCGATCAAGATCTACGGCGACGATCTCGATCGCATGCTCGAACTCGCGATCGCGACGCGCGATGCGATCGCGCCGGTGCGGGGAGTGCGCGATCTCGGGCTGTATCAAACGGGCGTGGTGCCGCAGTTGCTCATCGAGATCGATCGTGACGCGATCGCGCGGTACGGGCTGCGCGTCGCGGATGTCGACGACGTGATCCAGGCCGCGGTCGGTGGCACGCCGGCATCGGAGATCTGGGAGGGCGAACGCCGCGTCGAAGTCGCGGTGCGTGTCGCAGAGCCCTTCCGCGTAGGGGTCGATCGCATTCGCGAGATCCCCGTCACGACCCCGAATGGTTCGCGCATTCCGCTGGCTGCTCTTGCAACGGTGCGAGTGGGCTTCGGACGCGCCGCGATCCAGCGCAGTCAGGGGAGTCGATTCATCGCGCTGAAGTTCAACGTCGAAGGACGCGACCTCGGAAGCGTCGTGGCCGAAGCACGCGCGCGTGTCGGGCGCTCGGTGCATCTCCCCGAGGGCTACACGATGACCTGGGGCGGCGAGTTCGAGAACCAGCAACGTGCGATGAAGCGCCTCGCGATCATCATCCCGGTCGTGCTGCTCCTGATCTGCCTGCTGCTCTACGGCGCATTCGGACGGATTCGAAGCGCCCTCGTCGTGCTCGCACTCACACCGCTCTGCCTGCCGGGTGCGGTGGCAGCGCTGCGTCTCGCGCACGTGAATCTCTCGGTCAGCGCGATCGTCGGGCTCATCGCATTGCTCGGTCAGACGGTGCTGTCGGGCGTCGTCGTCGTCGCGTCGATCAATGAACTGCGTCACACGGGCATGCCGCGCGCGATGGCCGTTCGCGAAGGCGCGGCGCGACGACTGCGGGCGGTGCTCATCACCGCACTGCTCGCGGGGCTCGGACTCTTGCCGGCGGCGACATCGCACGCAATCGGCAGCGAAACGCAGCGCCCGTTCGCGCTGGTCATCGTCGGTGGCGTGTTCCTCGCGACCCCATTGGTGCTCTTCGTCTTGCCCGTCCTGTACCTCTGGATCGAAACGAAGGACCTCCCCGGCAAACCCGATTGGGGTCAGTACTGAACGAGCGGCGTTCGTCACTCGTTCGTTGACGGCATCGCACCGCAAGGCCAGCCTTGGCGCGATGCCGCGTCGGCGCGAATACGAATTCCGCGCACCCATTCGCGCGATTCGTGCCACGCAACCGAGAGCGATTCTCGTTCTCGTCTCGTTCGCACTCGCGTCGGCAATGTCCGCCACCGCGCATGCGCAAACGTCGACGGCGCCGGTCGCGGCGATCGAACTCGATCGCGCGACGATCGTTGCGCTCGCCCGCCGCGCCGCACCGGATGTGCGCGTGGCCACGGTGCGAGTGCGCGAATCAGAAGCACTTCACGTCGGCGCCGGTGCCTGGCAGACGAATCCGGAGATCCACGCCGCCGCCGGTCCACGTTGGGCTCCGACGCCATCGGCGAATGGCACATGGTTCCCCGACTTCAGCCTGTCGCTCGTATGGCCACTCGACGTGACCGGCGTTCCGTCTGCGCGCGTGGCGTTCGCCGACGCCGCGACGCGCGAGGCGCTCGCGGCCGCCGACGAGACGACGTTTGTCGCGGCCGCGGAAGCGGTCGACCTGTGGACGCAGGCGGTCGGGGCCGCCGCGCGAGTCGAGATGATGCGAGCGCGCGCGACACTCGACGAATCGTTGCTCACCATCGCGCAGGGCCGCCGCCGCGCCGGCACGGTCGGCGACGGTGACGTGGCGCTCGCAACCATCGTCCGCGCCGAAAGCGAAGCGCGCGTGCGAGTCGCCGAAGGAGAACTCGCGGCGTTGATCGAGCAATTGCGGGCTCGCGTCGGCATCGGACCCGAAGTGCGGATCGAAGTGCGCGGCGCGTTGGAAGTAACCGAGCCTCTTCCACTCGCGACGTTGATCGCGGGACTCGCGGCGCGTCGCGACGTCGTGCGGGCCGGCGAAGCGACCACGGCAATGCGGAGCGACCTCGAAGTGCAGCGTCGACTGGGATCCATCGTGCCGCGACTTACCTTCATCGGCGGCCGCGAGAACGAGTACTTCGCGCACGCGGGACTCGACGTGCCTCTCCCGGTCTATCAACGCAATCAGTTGCGTGTCGCGGTCGACGAAGCACGCGTCGCGACGAGTGTCGTCGAGCGGGTCGCGGTTCTCGCGCGCGCCGAGGGTGAATTGCGATCGGCCTACGCGCGGTACCGAGCCGCCGTCGCCGCGGTGAATGCGTTTGCTGCGGCGCGCAGTTCGATCGAGGACGCCGAGCAACTCGCGACGCGCGCGTACGAACTCGGACAGAACGATCTCACCCACGCGGTCACCGTGCGCCGCGAGGTCGCGCTGGTTCGCACGGCCGATCTCGATGCGCGCATCGCACTCGCGCGTGCACGCGTCGCCGTCGATCGCGCCGCAGGGCGGATGCCATGAGGTCACGCAACGCGCGATGCAGTCTGTTGCGCGCGTGGACGGCGCACTCGTCACTCGCGATGACGCTCGCGTTTGCGGCGTCGATGTCGCTGTCCGGCTGTCGACGCGATCCGCCGCGCGTCGAAGCCGAGGACCACCCGCGCAGTGCGCCGCATGACCAATCGGTAGACCTCACGCCCGCCGGGATGGAGAACGCGCGGATCCAGGTAGAACGCGTCACGGCGAATGCATTCTCCGCGCACGTTCGAGTGCCCGCCGAAGTGCGTGCCGATCCCGATCGTCTGGCCCACGTCGGTGCGCGCACCGCGGGCCGCGTGGTGTCGGTCGACGTGCATCTCGGTGATGTCGTTCATCGCGGCGACCCGATCGCACAGATCGATACCGTCGAACTGCACCAGGTCTCGATGGAGTACCTCACCGCGGTGGCGCGCGCGCGACAGGCTCGCGATGCACTCGCGCGGCAGCGGCAACTCACGAGCGAACGCATCGGCGCCGAAGCCGATCTACGCCGCGCCGAGGCCGATTCCGATGCGGCGAGCGCGGCACTCCGCGAGGGTGAAGAGCATCTGCACTTCCTCGGGCTCACCGACCGCGACATCGCCCGCGTGCGCGCGATGTCATCGCACGGTGAAGCGCGCAGCACCGTGCGCGCGCCGATCGAGGGACGCATCGAGAGTGTCGGCGTTTCGATCGGGCAGGTGGTGTCGGGCACCGAAGACCTTGCGACCATCGCGCAGACCGACGCGGTGTGGATCGTGATGCGCGTGTACGAACACGACGCGCCGAATGTTCGCCTCGGCACCACCGTGCAGATCACGACCCCCGGCGCGCCCGAGCGTACGTTCGACGGCACGGTCTCGTTCGTGAGTTCGATCGTCGATCCGGTGACGCGCACATTCGAAGCCCGCGCGCAGCTCGCCAATCCCGACGGGCTGCTGCGCCCCGGAATGTCGGCCTCGGCATCGGTCGCGGTGCATGCCGGCGATGCGTCGCTGTGGCTCCCGGTGGACGCAGTGCAACCGCACGGCACCGAACGCATGGTCTTCGTGCAAACGGGCGAGCGCCGATTCGTGCCTCGCGTCGTGCTCACCGGCGAAGAGCGAAACGGGTTCGTGCCGGTGACCAGCGGCATCGCGGTGGGCGAGATGGTGGTGACGCGCGGCGCGTTCGCATTGCGTGGCGAACTCGAGCGGTCCGCCATCGAGGGAGAGTGACCCGGTGCTCGAGAAGCTCATCGCCGCGAGCATCCGGCATCGTGCGTTCGTACTGATCCTGACGGCGGCGCTCGTCGTCGCCGGCATCCGCGCGTTCCAACTGCTCCCGATCGACGCGGTGCCCGACCTCACCAACGTGCAGGTGCAGGTGCTCACCAACGCGCCGGCACTCGGTCCGCTCGACGTCGAACGCCTCGTGACCGCGCCGGTCGAATTCGCGATGACGGGCATGCCGCGCGTTCGCGAGATCCGCTCGATCTCCCGCTACGGCGTGTCGGCCGTGACGATCGTGTTCGACGACGATGTCGATCCCTACTTCGCGCGCCAGCTCGTGAACGAACGATTGCCGCGCGCGCGCAACGCGGTCGGCGCGAATTACGGCGTGCCCGAAATCGGCCCGATGAGCACCGGACTCGGCGAGATCTACCAGTTCGAAGTGCGCGGCAGCGGTCAGTCGGCGATGGAGTTGCGATCGATTCTCGACTGGCAGATCGCGCCGCGGTTGCGAATGGTCCCCGGCGTCATCGAGGTCAACACGTTCGGCGGCGAACTGCGCACCTACGAAGTGTCGGTCGATCCGCGCCGGCTCGTAGCGAGCGACGTGTCGCTCCAGGATCTCTTCCAGGCCCTCGAACGCAACAACCGCTCGACCGGCGGAGGCGCCATCGTGCGCGGCCCCGAGGCGCTCCTCGTGCGCGGCGAGGGACTCGTCCAATCGCTCGATGACATCCGCAGCATCGTGGTTGCCACGCACGGCAACGTGCCGGTCTACGTGCATCAACTCGGCGAGGTTCGTTTCGCCCCGATGATCCGTCAGGGCGCGGCGACACGAGACGGACGCGGAGAAATCGTCGGCGGCATGGCG
This sequence comes from uncultured Myxococcales bacterium, assembly GCA_966212315.1. Classification (GTDB taxonomy): domain Bacteria; phylum Myxococcota_A; class Polyangia; order Polyangiales; genus CBIHQZ01. The sequence goes on along the minus strand of CBIHQZ010000030.1, from coordinate 7,752 downwards.
ATGATGCTGATCGGCGAGAACTCGCGCATCGTGTCGCGCGCGGTCGACGACGCCGTTCGCCGGCTGCAACCCACCCTCCCCCGCGGCGTTCGCATCGAGGTCTTCTACGACCGCACCGAACTCGTGAACAAGACGATCGGCACCGTCGCGAAGAACCTGCTCGAAGGCGGGCTGCTCGTGATCGTCGTGCTCTTTCTCATGCTGCGGAACTTGCGGGCCGGGCTCATCGCCGCGCTGATGATTCCGCTCTGCATGCTGGTCGCGTTCCTCGGGATGAAGTTCGCCGGTCTCAGCGGCAATCTCATGTCGCTCGGTGCCATCGACTTCGGACTCGTCGTCGATGGGGCGATCATCTTGCTCGAGAACGCGGTGCATCACCTCTCCGAGGAGTCCGCCGCGAAGGGGCGCGCTCTCACCCGTCCCGAGCGCGACGCGGTGGTGTTGCACTCGGCGCTCGAAGTCCGTTCGGCGACTGCTTTCGGCGAAGTGATCATCGCGTTGGTGTACCTCCCCATCCTCGCGTTGCAGGGGGTCGAAGGAAAAACCTTCAAGCCGATGGCGCTCACGGTGCTCTTCGCGCTCGCCGGTGCGTTCGTGCTGTCGCTCACGTTCGTGCCCGCCATCGCATCGCTGGTGCTCCCCGCCGCCACGGTCGACAAGCCGTCACCGATCGTGGTGCTCGCGCGACGCGCGTACGAGCCGGTGCTGCGGCGCACGATGCGGCATCCGTTCACCACCGTGGTGATCGCCGTGGCGCTCCTGATCGGCGCGGGATTTCTCGGGACGCGTCTCGGTTCGGAGTTCGTTCCGCAGCTCGACGAGGGCGCGCTGATCATCGAGGTCGCGCGGCTTCCTTCGTCGTCGCTCGAGGAGTCGGTGAGGCAGAGCACGCTCATCGAAACACTGCTTCGTCGCTATCCCGAAGTGCTGACGGTGGTGTGCAAGACGGGGCGGCCCGAGATCGCCAATGATCCGATGGGGGTCGATCAGACCGATGTGTGGGTGATGCTCAAACCACACGGTCAGTGGCCCGCCGGTGTCGATCGCGAGCAGCTCGTCTCGCGCATGAGCGACGACCTGCGCGGCGCGATACCGGGCATCGTCACCGGCTTCTCGCAGCCGATTCAGATGCGGATGAACGAACTGATCAGCGGCGTGCGCGCGGACGTCGCGATCAAGATCTACGGCGAGGACTTCAGCACCCTGGCCCGTCTCGGCGCCGAAGTCGCACGAGCACTCGCGCGCGTTCGCGGAACGGTGGACGTGCGCGTCGATCGCGTCGTCGGGATGCCTGCGTTGCGCGCGACGATCGATCGCAATGCGGTTGCGCGGCGCGGTGCCAACGTCGACGACGTGCTCGCCGCCATCGAGTCCATCGGCGGGCGGCAGACCGGCATCGTGCTCGACGGGCGACGGCGATACCCCATGCAGGTGCGGCTCGATCCCGCGCAGCGCACCGATCTCGAAGCGATTCGAACATTGCCGGTGCGCGTGGCGGGAGGAACCTTCGCGCCACTTGCCGATCTCGCGCGTCTCGAGATCGTCGACGAGCCCGTGGTGATCAATCGCGAAGCGACCGAGCGGCGACTCATCGTGCAAGTGAACGTCCGCGGTCGCGATCTCGGTGGCTACGCCGACGAAGCCCAGCGCGTCGTCGCGCGCGAAGTGCGGCTTCCGCGCGGGTACCGAATGGAATGGGGCGGGCAGTTCGAGAACCTTCGCAGTGCGAGCGAGCGATTGCTCATCGTCGTCCCCGTCGCGCTCGCGTTGATCCTCGCGTTGCTCTACCTGACGTTCCGCGCCCTTCCCCCGGCGCTGCTGATCTTCGTGAACGTCCCGTTCGCCGCGATCGGTGGCCTGCTCGCCCTCGTGCTGCGGCGAATGCCCTTCAGCATCTCGGCCGGGGTGGGGTTCGTCGCGCTCTTCGGCGTGGCCGTGCTGAACGGCCTCGTGCTCGTCATGCAGATCCGTCGGTTTCGCGAGGACGGATTCGGCGCCGACGAAGCGGCGATCGACGGGTCGCTGCGTCGCTTGCGTCCCGTGCTCACGACCGCGCTCGTCGCCTCGCTCGGGTTCCTCCCGATGGCGTTCGCGAGTGGCGAAGGGGCCGAGGTGCAGCGTCCACTCGCCACCGTCGTCATCGGCGGGCTGATCACCAGCACACTGCTGACGCTCCTCGTGCTGCCCTCGGTCTACGCGTGGTTCGTGCGACGAACGAGCAAGGTGTCGCCTCCTGCCGCGCCGGCTCGGCCGGACGCACACAGTGTGTGACTGCACCGAGGGCTTGCGCGCGCTTCCCGCGCGAGACGATCATTCGGGAATCTTTCGAGAGTGAGGCCGTCGATGCTTCGTCCATTCGGGTGGATCGTGACCTTCGTCGCCGCGACGGCGTTGGTGGGATGTGCAATGGCCGGCGAAGTCGACAGCGGCTCGCAACCGCGCGACGTCTCGAGTGACGGCCTCGAAGCTTCGATCGACGCGCCGCACGACAGGGTGACCCCGAGCGATGCGGTCGACACTTTCGACGCACCGAGCGACGTACACGCGGACAGCCGCAGCGACACCGTCGCGCCGACCGACGCACGCGACACGGCGACAGACACCGCCTCCGACTGCGACGGCGGTGGAACCCGCTGCGGCACGACGTGCGTCGATCTCATGACGAGCAGCACGAACTGCGGTGTGTGCGGTCGCAGCTGCGGTGCAATGACATGCATGGGTGGCGCGTGCGTATGCCCGAGCGGCCGAACCCTGTGCGGCGGCGCTTGCTACGACTTGATGAGCGACCCGAATCACTGCGGCAGCTGCACGAACTCGTGTGCGTCGGGCGCTTGCGGCAACGGATCGTGCGCATGCGGCGGACTCGGGCAACCGTGCTGCGCATCGGGCACCGCGTGCACCGCGTCGGGCACTGCGTGTTCATCGGGCGGAACCTGCCTGACGTGCGGCGGCCTCAGTCAGCCGTGCTGCGCGGGGAATACTTGCAGCGGCGGCTTCATGTGCGGCGCGTCGAGTCTGTGCGTGACGGCCTCGTGCGGTGGCGTCGGGCAGGCGTGCTGCGCGGGTGGCACGTGCAGCGCGGGCAACGTGTGCAACGGGAGCAACGTCTGTGCGGCAGCGCCCGCGTGCGGCGGCGTCGGGCAAGCGTGCTGCAGCGGCAACGTCTGCAACTCGGGATTGGGTTGCGGTTCGGCGAGCGTGTGCACCGCATGCGGTGCCGCTGGCCAGCCGTGTTGCGCCGCGAGTTCGTGTGGCGCAGGTCTCGTGTGCGACACCACCGCGAACACCTGCAACGCGCCTCCCCCGTGCGGAGGCATCGGGCAGGCGTGTTGTCCGGGCAACGCGTGCAACGGAAGCGCGTCGTGCTTCGGCGGCAGTTGCATCCCCGTGACGTGCGGCGCATCGGGCAATCCGTGTTGTTCGGGCAGCATGCCGTGCATGGACGGGAGCGCCTGCGTTCCGTTCTTCAACTTCTGTCCCTGATGAAACTCGAAGCCGACGCGCGCCTGCCTTTCCCACGCGAGGCGGTGTTTCGCGCGTATCGCGACCACCTCGTCGACCTGTTGCCCTATCTCCCGAACGTGCGCGGCATCGAGGTGAAGTCGCGACGCGACGAAGGGACGCGGGTCCACTTCGAGAACATCTGGCGCGGCGGCGGAGACATTCCCGCTGCGGCGCGCGCGGTGCTCTCCGAATCGATGCTGAACTGGACCGACTACGCGACGTGGGACGAGCGCGCGTGGACATGCACCTGGCGCATCGAGACGCACGCGTTCACCGAGGCCGTGCGATGTGCCGGACGCAATGCATTCATCGCCGACGGCGACGCCACGCGTCTCGAGATCCGCGGCGACCTCGAGATCGACGCCCGCAAGATCAAAGGCGTGCCGGGCTTCATGGCCGGAAGTGTCGCGCGCGCCGTCGAGCAGGTGCTCGTGTCGAAGATTCAGCCGAATCTCGTGGAGACCGTGCGCGGACTCGAGAAGTACCTCGCGGCGCAGCGCTGAACGTTCTTCTTCTCGCTGGCGAGTCGCGTCACCGCTTGTCAATCCGAGCGACCGTGAGAGCCTTTCGCGCATGTCAGGGCCCGGGGGCGACCGCAACGAACGCGACGGAGCGATCGCCGTCTCACTGCTCACCGATCGCATCGTCGAGTTGCGCGCGCGCGGGCACCTTCGTCACGAGCACGCGATCGCTGCGCAGTCGACGCTCGCGCGCATGAGGGCGGAGGGACAGACCGCCGATTGCGCGCTGTTCGACGGCACCGCGATGGAGAGCTTCGAGCCAGGACTGCCGGCGCGTTGGGTGCGATGGGCACTGCCCTGGGTAGGTTCCACGCGACGCGTAGCAATCGTCGGACGCACCGCGGGGCACACCGCAGTCGCGTTCACGTTCCGCTACCTCCTGCCGGATCTGCGGTTTCGCGTGTTCAACGATCGCAACGCGGCGATCGCGTTCCTGCTCGCCGCGAACGACGAGTCGCGCGGCGCGTCGCAGTAAGCGTGACGAGGCCGGATCGACCGTCAGGCCTTTCGCAGTCGAATTCCCGATGCCTTCCTTCGTGCGAACGAGCGCTCGATCTCCCGTTTGATAATGGTGAACCAGGCGTGATTGAACGCCTGGTGAAATTCGTCGAGGTTTGCGAACTGCACATCGCCCACGAGAACGGTGGTGACCCCGATCGACGCGTAGTCGGTAGATCCATCGATCGACGACTGACACAGCCGAACTCGGATTGTACGGAGCGGAAACGGAACATCCGGGCTTTCGGTCGTGACCGTCAGCCATCCGCCCAGCCGCGTCCGCACGACACCGTCCAGCACCAGTTCTCCAGCGTCGTTCGTGCTGACGCGCTCGGCGGGTATTCGAAGCACTTCGATGGGGCGCGGACACCTGCGGGCGAGGGCGCGAGTCACGGCGACCCTGTGCCGTGGCTGAATGCGTGTCGCTGTTCGCGGGAGCTGCGAATGCCGAAGCGTCGGGGGGGCAGCGTCCGGGCTGCTGAACGTCGCTTCGCTCAGTACGTCGGCGGCGCGGTGTGCGGGAGCGCGTGCGTACGAAGGTAGTTCGCGACGTCGGCAATCGTGAACGCATTGCCCGCCGCGTTGCGAATGTTCACCCACGTCACGAAGCCCGCGTAGAACCCGTTCGGAGCCGGCGCGCTCGCTTTGGTGAACACGCTCGCCACGTCGGCGTTGTAGCCGGGCTGGTAGTCCATCGCCTGGATCTCGACGTCGAACGGCAGACGCTGCTGCGTCTGCGCATCGCCGAGAATCGAGTACGCCGGCGTCGACATCGTGGTGATCACGTCGGGGCAGCCGAGCCCGACGTTCGGATGGGCGAGCGCGAACGCGGCGAGCTGCGCGAGGTACGGCCCCGCGGTGTTGTTCGGCGGCATGAAGTTGATGTGGAGGAACGACGGGTGGCGCGGAAACGCCTGCGCCGATGCGCCGAGGTACGACTCGATGCCCGCCACGTAGCTCGCTTGCGTGTAGCCGACGTCGGCGAGCGGAATCGAACCCTGCGAGTTCGCCGTCTCGGGATAGACGATCCCGGCAAGCGCGCGCGCATGCGGGTGGCTCGGTCCGAGATGCGCCGCGACCGCGCGGACCCAGGCGATGTACCGGTCCGCCACCGCCGGCAGCCAGATCATCGCCGTGCGCCCGTTCTGCATGACGTACTCACCACACAGCGGCGTGCTCGTTCCCGTCGGCGTCACGCACCACGGACCCGGTCCGGTCAGGTAGCCGGGCACCGCAGCGCCGGGACCGCTCGCGTTGAAGTGCTTGTACGGGAGGTAGACCAGGAGCGTCTTGCCCACGGCGTCCACGGCCGCGAGATCGGCGTCGATCGCCGCGAGCCCGGCCGAGTAGTCGCCCATCGCCGTCTCGGACGTCGACCACTCGTAGCGATTCTCGATGCCCACGAATTGCGCGGCGCCCGCGCTCGCGAGGAACGTGTCGCGCTCCATGGCGGTGCCGCTGATGAGTTTGAGGTAGTTGCCCGGATGCCAGACGAGCGGCGCGGACGCATCGGTGACACTCCCCGCGTCGCTCGCATCGGTCGCGCCGGTCGCGTCCGAGGCATCGACCGCTGATGCGACGTCGTCTCCGTCGATGCCCGCATCGACCGGACTCGTAACGTCGAATCCTTCGTCGGACGCGACGTCCGCGCGGCCCACGTCCATCACGTCGTCTGCGTTCGCATCGGTCCCGGTGGCGTCGGGCGCGAAGGCATCGTGCTCGGCGATCGCATCGTGTGGCGCGCCGGTGGACTGACCGCAGGCCGAGGCGAGGAGCGACATGAGCAGCAGGAGCGGGCGCAGCAGCGGCGGAGCCGTTGGCGAGATCTCGAGGATGAAGCGAGGGCGGGGCGGAGATCCTGCGTCGTCGGTGTTCAAGGGGATGCGCATCGTAAGCCGAAGCCCGGACGATTCGCCACGCGCCCCGGCCGTTCGGCGTCCATCGCGGCGCAGAGCGCGGATCGCGCTGACGCAGACTCCGAAGCCTCAACCGGTCGACGCCTCGAGACGACGAGCAGCAAGACTGCCGCGCACGCTGTGTCTGTCGACACGCGAACAGCAGAGCCGAGGCACGCGTTCGGTGCGTACGCGGATGGAGCCGCTGCGACTCGAGCAGCGCCGTCGTGCGAGCACGCCGCGCAAAGGCATGACGCGCGAGCAACAGCTCACCGCCTACGAGCAGCTCGTCATCCCCGAGTCGAAACTGATGTCGCGCGACGCGCTCACGAAGCACGGGCGCATCGACTTTCGACGGCACCACGCGCCGCTGCTGTTCCTCGCGGGGGAGCACGATCACATTCTCCCGGCGTCGCTGAACCACACGAACTACCGCCGCTACGCGAAACACCCGGGCTCGATCACCGACTTCATGATGCTGCCGGGGCGCACGCACTTCGTACTCGGACAACCGAGCTGGCGCGAAACGGCAGGCTACGCGCTCGATTGGATCGACCGGCTCGCGGAGCGTGCCGAACCGCAGCGTGCTCGCCACCCCGCGGAAGTTCCGATCGGCGGGTTTCAGCCGGCGTCGACGTAGCGTCGGTCCGACAAGACGGCCGGCCCCGAGCCCCAATCCTTGTAGAAGATCGTGGCCCCCCTGTGGTTCGTGGACAGGAGGGGTGAAGCAATCGATAGACCGGCGATCTCGATAGTCCAGCCGTCACGCGCAGAAATCAAACCCGAGATACGATTGCCGCATTCGGATTTTCGAACACGAGTGAGCGCACCAGCACACGCTACGACACGCTGACGCGTGACTCGACGACGCAGGGTATCTCGTGGGTGCCGAAAGTCCGGAGGCAGCGCGCGAGTGCGAGCGCAGCGTGTTCGCCGCCGGGTTGCCGGAAGGGCCGCGAGAGCCCTTGGACGCCATCGGCGACGGGCATGTAGTGCAGCTCCGGCGCGTCGATGCCTTGCAGGCGAACGCGGAGCGAGCGATTCGCGTCGAGTGCGGGATGCGCACCGCGACCGCGGATGGACGCGTGTTCGAAGACGCGCGTCTCGCGTTCGTGGCCGGTGCGGAGATCGCGCACGCGGAGGCCGTTGGGGCGCACCGTGATGCGGAGCGTGTCGGCGTCGCTGGTGCCGAAGGGGTAGACGCTGCGTGGTGTCGAGCGTGCCCAGTGCGCGAAATAGGTAGTGGCGTGTCATGGCGTTCTCCGTGCCGGCAAACGTGTCTGTGAGTTCCCCCAGAGCGCTGTGGTGGCGCGGGGGGGCGCGCCGGCGGCCGC
>CBIHQZ010000029.1:0-15735 GCA_966212315.1 uncultured Myxococcales bacterium | reverse complement strand
CGTCGCATCCATCGCTCGACAGGCGCCCTATGGCCTCGACTGGCCGCGCGACGGCGCGTTCTTCGACTATGGACTCGACGTTGCCGGACGTGTCGCCGCCGTCACGCAACGACTCGCGTGGGCCTTGCCGCTCGCGCGCACGAACGCGGTCACCCCGGGGATGATCAATCCGTTCACCGATCCGCAGCCGCCGATCGATCCGCGCAACGGGCGTCGTCAGTACCCCGAAGCCGCGTGGGAGATGAACTACTACAACGACGGCACGATGGGCGGGTTCTACCGCTTCGAGATCGACAACACCGCGTGGATGATCTGGAGCGCGTCGGTGCATCTCGCGTACGTCGACGATGCGCAGCGCATGACGCTTGCGAATCAGTATTGGCCGCGAATCCAGGCCTCCGCGGACCTTCTCGCCGCGTGGCGCGATCCGGCGACTGGCCTGAATGCCCCCGCGAACGAAGACGACAACGCCGCGTTCACATCAGGCCTCCACGGCGGCACCGCGGTGTTCGCGGCACTCGAAGCATCCGCACGTGTCGCACGATTGCTCGGTCACGAAGACATCGCGACCCGGTGGGAGCAACGCGCCGGCGAGCTTCGCGATGCACTCGTCGCAGCGTTCTACGACCCGCAGCACGCACGCTTCGTGAACAACGTCACCGGCGGCGCGACCACGAATCCCGGGAGCGCGTCGCTCGGCCCGACCGCGTGGCTCGTGTGGCCCGCGCACTTGCTTCCGTACGACGACACGCGCGTGGCGGCACAGGTGCGCTACGACCTCGAGGAAGTGCTCGCGACGTTGCGCGGTGATGCCGGCTACGACGGCGGCGCATACCTCACCAAGAACACGCTCGCCGCGGCGATGTATCTCGCCAACGGAGGCGACCCGACGCTGCGTCCGCTGCTCGAAGAAGCCGTCACTCGCATCGCGCGCGATGTGCTCTCGCCCGACACGCAGGTGATGGGCGAGGTGTTCGTCACGATTCGCGGCAGCGATGGCGGTGTGGTGCGTCGCGAGAACCGCGTCTCGATCCCGCACTTGTGGGAAGGCACGCTCTTCGCGATGACCGCGCTCGCGATGGCGCATCCCGAGCGCTTCGACCTCGATCGCCGCGTGCTTCCCGCGAACCGAACCCCCGCTGTCGGAACGGCATGGCCGCCAGCCGACGCAGGGGTCGCGGTCGATGCCGGGCGCACGCCGATGGACGGCGGAATCGGCGCGGAGAACGGCACGCATCTCGGCGGTGGCGTGTGCGGATGCCGCGTGGTCGGGGCCGAAGGTTCGCGCGGAAGCCGAAGAGTAGCGATCGGCGCGGTAATGCTCGCGGTGCTCGGCGTGGTGCGTCGTCGGCCGCGTCGCGCGCGACGATCGCGTTGCGCCTGAGTGCGAAATCCAGGGTTCTGCGGGCGATTGTGCTAGGGTGCCCCACTCGCTCGAACGATGTCGGTTTCGCCCGAACCCCTCGACGTCGGCCCGTCATCGACAGCCGTGCGTCCCTCTGAATCGCCCCCCGCGTCGACGCCGTCGCAACGCGCCGACGAACCCGTGGCGGGTGGTGTGCGTGCGCGTGGCGCGCGATTCGGCGCGTGGTTCGCGGACGTGCTCCGTTCGATGCGCACGGGCACCCCGCGACGGGCTTCGTTCGCGCGCGGCGTCGGACTCCTCGGCGGACTCGCCACCGCAGCCGCGGTCGGTCTCGGCGACGGCATCGCGACGCTCGTGCGCGCACCGGCGGGAACGCTCTCGTGGCGCTCGGCGGTGCTCGTGCTGCTCCATTCGGTCGCCGTCCTCGCGACGTTCGGACTCTTCATCGGGTCGTCGCAGGAAGTCCTTCTCGCGTCCGCGCGTCGTCGTCCGCGGCTCGTGGCGTTCGGCCATGCGCTGATCGACGGCCCGCGCCGATGGTTCGCACCGAATCACCGCGCCGCGCTGGCGGTGGTGATGGGCGGTCTCTACTTCGCACTCGTCGCCGGTCCGGTCCTGCCGTTCTCTTACTCGGTCATCGAGAAGTTCCACTCGCACGTGCTCGCCGCGTGCGCGATCTTCCTTTGCGTCGCGACGATGGCCGTCGTCGGTGCAGCAGTCGTAACGATGATCGCCTGGCCAGTCGGCTGGATGCTCGAGCGCGCCGGACCTTTCGCGAGCCCGGGAATGATCGTGTCGCTCGTGCTAGCCGCCGCGATCTGGCAGACGCGACGCTTCATCCTGCTCAACACGCACGCGTTCGGCGCCATCGATGCGATCCCCGTCGTCATCGGCGGCGCAGCACTCGGTGTCGACGCCATCGTGCTCGGCGTCGTCGCGCGTGCGATGCGCAAACGGGGACGCCCTCCGCGTGTCACGACCGTCGCGGCATTCAGTGTCGCCGCCGTCGTCGCGTTCGGGATCTCGGCGCTCACGTTCGGCAGCCGCCAGACCGTCGCATCGGCGGTGTTCAGTTACAGCAAGATCACCGGCTCGCTCGTGCGCGTGCTGCAACGCGTGATCGACGTCGACCACGATCGGTACGGCGCGCTCTTCGGCGGTGGCGACTGCAATGATCGCAACGCCGCCATTCATCCGGGCGCGCGGGATATCCCCGACAACGGCATCGACGAGAACTGCACCGGTGCCGACGCACGCCACGAAGACGATCTCGGCGACGGCCGCATGGTGCAGGTCGTCGGTCCGCTCGCGAACGTGCAACCGAGCTTCGTGCTCATCAGCATCGACGCGGTTCGCCCCGATCACGTCGGTGCGTACGGATATCGCCGCAACACGACGCCGAACATCGACCGTTTCGCGCGGGAAGCAGCGGTGTTCACCAACGCGTACTGCACGAGCCCGCGTTCGCTGCGATCGTTCACGTCGATCTGGGTCGGGCGCTATCCGGCGCTGATCCACTGGGGGCTCGACAATCAGTATCTCGATCTGCTCCCCGAGAACGCCACGCTCGCCGAGCAGCTCACGCGATCGGGCTACACGAGCGTCGGGCTGTCGAACGCCGACTATTTCCACCGCACCGCCGGCTTCTTCCAAGGCTTCACCGAGTGGCACGAGCCGACCAACGAGTGGAAGGGCGACGTCTGGGAAGAAGTCACGCGCGCCAACACGTTCCTCGAGACGCACGCAAACGACGCTCATCCATTCTTCATGTGGGCGCACATGATGGAGCCGCACGACGGCTACCGGCACTGGCCCGAACACAACTTCGGAACTGCGTCGGTGGACGACTACGACAGTGAAATCGCACGCGCCGACGATGCGACCGGCCGTGTGCTCGCGGTGGTGGATCGCATCGCCGCGCAGCGACCCGTCGTGGTGGCGATCTTCTCGGATCACGGCGAAGCGTTCGGCGAGCACGGTTACTACAACCACTCGTCGGACCTGCACGAAGAGCAGGCGCGCGTGATGCTCATCGTGCGCGGTCCCGGCATCGCGCCCGGGCAGCGGCGGTCACTCACTTCGTTGATGGACCTTAACCCGACGATCCTCAATTACGTCGGCCGTCCCGTCGAGCAACCGGTCGACGCGCGCAGTCTCGTGCCGGTGCTGCAGAACCCGAACGCGCCGTACGTCGGCGGGAGCTGGCGCGATCATCTCTTTCTCGAGGTGAGCCCCGACGGGCTCATTCCATTCGAGCAGAAAGGGCTCATCGCGCCGCCGTACAAGTTGATCTACGACGTCGCACGCGGGCTCTTCCAACTGTACGACCTGTCCCACGACCCGCGCGAGAACGCGAATCTCGTCGACGACGATCCCGTGCTCGCCAATCGCATGCGTGAGCGGCTCTTGAGTTGGGTCGACGCGTCGTCGCTGCCGAGCAATCGCAGCGACGACATCATCGCCGCGAATCGGCTGTCGGCGCCGCCGGTACGCTTCGACGTTCCGCTGCACGTGCGATTCGGCGAGGTGGTCGAACTCATCGGCGCGGACATTCCGACGCCACGCGTGCGTCACGACGAAGTGCTGCGCGTGGTTCTGTACTATCGGGTGCTGCGCGCGACGGCCGACCCGTACTGGATTCACACCATCTTCAATGCGACGGACGGCGGCGGCTCGGGCTGGCGCTTCCAGGCCTCGCACCATCCGATCCACGGGCGATACAGCACTTCACGTTGGATCCCAGGCGAGATTCTGCGCGACGAGATTCCGCTGCGGGTCGAGCCCGAGATCCGCGCAACGCGCTACGCGATCGACGTGAAGTTCCAGGCCGACAACTGGGGACCGGTGCTCATGCCGGACGGCCATACCGCGCCGGGCGACCCGAATTCCGTGCGGGTGGGAACGTTCGAAGTGGTGCCGTAAGCGAGTCGCGTGGACCCGATTCGCGCAGACCCTCCCCATCAATCGAATCACTGCGTCCGCTGGCCCCTCCCCGGCCGACCGCCTCACCATGCGCATCGACGCGCGAATGCCGTCGGTCGGAGAGGGGCACTCGCGGGGCGTTTCGACCGGGCGATTGTCATTGAATGCCCCTCTTCGGACGACACTCGCGGTTTCGCATCGCGCAGTGTCGTTCGGGGAGGGGCGAGCGAGAACCGACGTGAAGATGAGGGGGAGGGGTCTACGCGACGCAGTTCGGGGAGGGCCCTACGCGACGCCGTTCGGGGACGGGTCTCCGTGGATCAGTTCACGAACGCCGGCACCGCGTTGAACGAGAACGCCGCGGAGATCTGCGCGCACGTCGATCCGTCGAACACGAGATCCGCGTTCGCTTGCGCGAGCGACACGGCCTGGTCGCGCAAGTCGGTGCCGATGGTGAGCCCCGAGGCGATCGTACTGATCTCGGAGACTTCGATGCCGCCGCCCATCAGGCCCGTCATCGATCCGTCGGCGGCCAGCGTGAGGCGCAGATGCGCGTTGTGAAGGTTGATCACGAAGTCGGCGTCGAGAATGTTCACCGGCAGCGCGAGGGTGAATGGCGCCACGTCGATCACACCATTCACGAGCGAGGCGTGCACCGTGCTCACCGGTGCGGTCGCAACGACGTCGAAGGTCTGATTCGGGTTCAAGAAGCCATCGGTTCCGACCAGTGCGGTGCCGTGCACCTTGCGGAACACGACGTCGACGCACGGGTCGTTCATCGGATCGTCGACGTGCTGCACGCTCACCGAGATCAAGAGCTGCCCGTTGTTGATCGCGTTGTGGATGTCGGTCTGCAGCACGTTGTTCGTCGCGAGATTGATCGCAGCGACCAGCGCGCTGAACTGATTGTCGATCCCGGGCGTTCCGCTCGGCGATGTGAAGTCGTCGATCCCGCACGTCATCGGGTCGCTCATCGTCGAGACGCGATTGTCGATGTCGAACCCGTCCGAGACCGTGGCGGACGTGTTGGTGACGAACGTGAACTGGCTCATCACCGCGCTCCGCTCGCCACTCGACGAACACGAAGCGGAGTCCGTGCCCGCATCCGCGCTGCTACCCGGCGAGCAGCCGAGCAGTCCCGCGCCGAGTACACCAGCGAGTCCCCAGAAGGCCGAGCGGCGAAGCAATCGAGTCGTCGACATCGCGTCATCCATTTCTTTCCGCGCGAACACCCGCGCAAGCATCGTCACACTTCGATCGCCGTCAGTCCGTTGCTCACGAGCCCGGAGTCCATGCCGAACGACGGGACCGTGAGTCCCATCGCGCGCAGCAACGTGAGGCTCACCTTCGTCGCACTGTCGGGCGCCGGGGCTCGATAGTGCGTCCCCATCCGCAGTTTTCCGCACCCGCTGCCGGCCAGCACGATGGGGAAGTTCTCGAGCGAATGCGTCTTCCCGAGGGACGTGTCCGACGTGCAGAGGATCGCGCAGTGATCGAGCAGCGTCTCGGTCCCTTCGTTCACCCGGCGGAGCGCTTCGAGGAAGTACGCGAGGTCGCCCATGATCAATTTCACGATCGAGTTCACTTCCGGCTGCGCGCCCGGCTCGTCGTGGGTCAGTTGATGATGCCCGGCCGGCGCCATGCCGAAGAGCACGTTGTTCACCGGCTGGCTGTACATGTTGAAGAACACCCGCGTCTGATCGCACGCGAGCGCCATCGCGACGAGATCGCTCACGGCATTCGAGATCGCGGTCATCTGCGCGCGCCCCTCGATGTCGGGGTAGTCCGGCATCGGAGCCGCGGGGCGCATGCACGCCGCGAGAGAAACCGGCGTCGACTGGAGTCGATCGAGTTGGGTCTCGAGCGTGCGAATCCCTTCGAGATGCGCATCGAGCCGCACGCGATCCGCGCCGCCGAGACGCTGGCGCAACCGTCCCGCCTGCGAGGTCACCGCGTCGAGCACGCTGCGACGAAGTCCGAGCCGCGGATCGGGCGCGGTCATGTCGCCGGGAAGACGGAAACCATCGCCGAAGAGTCGATTGAACAGTGCGATCGGTGAGGTCTCGGGGGGATTGTTCTGGTTCGGACCGGCCCACGAGAACGTCCGATCCGCGCGTTGAACGCCGACTTCGAGCGAACGAAACCGCGTTTGTCCACCGACTTCGTTCGCAATCAGTTGGTCGATTGTCGTCGTCGCGAGATCCGTGTCGTTCGCGGCCGGACGTCCGGTGAGAAAGCCGGCCGGCCCCGAGATGTGCGGGTACGCATTCGGGGTGAGGACGTTCATGCCCGACACCACCGTGAGGTATGGCTTGAGCGCGGGGGTCACGAGCGGCGCGAGCTGCTCCGACGGCGTCCAGTCCATGCCGTCGGTCGCTGGCACCCATTTGTCGGGAAGCACACCGTTGCCCCAGAAGAAGATCCCGAATCGGCGAGGAAACAACGTGCCGTCGGCATACGCGGTGCCGGTGGAATTCCACATCGCCTCGAGCGGGGGGAGGGCGATGCTCGCAATCGCGCCACCAATCATTCCACGCAGCATCGCGCGGCGGCTCAATCGAAAAGAGTTGCTCATGGTGCGACCGCTCCCGCATGCCGGAATTGAGGACTGATGGCGATGTTCGTCATGAGTTGCTGGATGCGATGCCCGTTGGACTTGAACTCGCGCGTGAGGAACTCGACCTCGTTGCGCTCGCCGTCGTCGACCGCGTGTCCGTACGCAAAGCTGTAGAGACGCGACACGACGCACGATGGGAAGTCGCGATGGTCGTGCACCGCCTGCGCGAGGCCGCCCGCATCGGTGAACGCCACGCCGTCGAGATCACCCGAGGCATCAATGGGCGTGTTGTTCTCGGTGGTCCGGAATTGTGCGAGCCCGTCGAAGTTCTCGAGCCCGAGACCGATCGGATCCATCCGGTTGTGGCACATCGCGCAGAACGGATCGCCCGCATGGCGCTGCAGTCGCAGCCGCAACGTCGGCAGTTCGGGCGACGGCTCGGGGATGCCTGTGTTCACGTTCACGGGCGGCGAGGGGATCTGCTGACAGAGCAGTGTTTCGCGCACGAACCGACCGCGCAGCGTGGGCGAGGTCGACACCGGATGTGCGAACAGCGCGAGCACGCTGGCCTGCATGAGAAGGCCTTGCCGTGGCTGATCCGCCGGCAGCGTGGTCAACGCGAAGCCCGTCGCAGACGGCGCGCGCACGCCGTAGACCGACGCGAGCTTGCGGTCGATGAACGTGTCGCGCGTGAGAAGGATGTCGCGCACGTCCGAGTCGAGATCGAACACGATGTGCTCGAAGTCGCGCAGCGTTTCCTCGCGTGCCGAAGGGCCGAGATCCGGGCTCGCGGCGGTGAACACCGTCGGGTCTTTCACGAGGTCGTCGAGGCGATGCAACCCGAGCCATTGCGAGACGAAGGTTCGCAACCCGCGATGCACACGCGGCGATGCCATCATCCGCTGCACTTGTTCGGCAACGCCGTCGTTGCGGATGAGACGTCCGGCCGCGGCCGCTTCGAGCAACGCATCGTCGGGCGGACCGTCCCACAGGAAGAACGCGAGCCGCGACGCGACCTCGTAGTTGTCGTAACGGAACTGCCCCGCATGATCGGGATCGGGCTCGCCGAGTTCGACGCGGAACAAGAAGTTCGGCGATTCGAGAAGCCCCGCCATCGCGAACTGGAGCGAGGCGTAGAAGTCGTTGGTCGTGCCTGCGGACTGCGTCGCGAGCGCAGCGACCTCGTTTACTTCATCGTCGGTCAGCGGACGGCGCCAGAGTCGCAGCCCGATGGTTCGCACGAACGTCCGCGCGCACTCGACGTCCGACGGTGATGTCGGCGTGCACGTCACCGCAGCCGCGCGATGGGGACCGTCGGCGAGAATCTGTTGCGCCATGTCGAACGCGAGCGCTTCGTATTGCTCCACGCCGCGCGGTGAAATCGTGGTCGACGACGAGCCGATCGCTTCGAGCCCTTGCGACACGATGTCGGGCTCCATCGGCCGTGCCACCGTGATGTCGTCGCCGAACAGGTCGTGCATCGTGTTGATGTACTGCGTGCGCGTGAGCCGGCGGATCGACGCAGCGGGCGGTGTGATCGCTCGCTCCGCTTGCACCGGATTGCACGAACTCGACATGGCGCCGTACGTCGCGAGCAGCGTGAGTGCGGACGCCGACAACGCGGAAGTCAGCCGCTTGCCGCGAACACGTGATGGATCGATCGGCCTTCTCACTGCGACCTCCTGTGGAACGTCACGCGATCGGAGACGGGAATGGTTCCGTCGAGTAGTCCGGCCACGGTTGCATCGATATCGCCGAGCACGTGACGTCGCCCCATGGCGAGCGCGTACGCGCCGACGATGACGGGTTGGAGCGCGTCGGGGATGTCGGTGCATCCGCCGAGTGCGAAGAACTGATGGCAGCCGCCGGTGACGTCGATCCAGGTGAGATCGACGCCGATCGTCGTATCGAACTGCATCTGCGCGCCGACCGGATCGGCAGTGCCGCTCATCGCGAAGAGCGGGATGTGAACGGTCGTGTGTGCGTCGGCGCCGAACCACGAACGATTGATCGCGCCGGCCATCGGAATCGCCGCGACGATGCGCGGGTCACCCGTGATCGCGCCGAACTCGGTGAGATCGGCTTCCGTGCACGTGCCCGCCGAGAGACACATCGCGCGAATCTGGTCGACGTCGTAGCGCGCACCGCTGAGCGCCCACGTGGTCTCGGTACCGAAGCTGTGACCGCTGAGCAGCACGCGCGCCGTGTCTGCGTGATGGGCGAGCGGATCGCCGTCGGGGAGCGCAGCGAGCGTGTCGAGCGTGACCATGATGTCCTGCACGCGTTGATGGTGCACCGCGATCGGCGCCGGGTCGGTGCCGTCCGCGAGGGTGTCGGTCACGTGATCGGGCGCGATCGCGATCCATCCGTGCGATGCGAAGTACCGCATCAAGAACGAACTCGTGGCGCCGAAGCCGCGATGCCCGTGCGAGTGGACGTGAACCGGGTATCCGCGCGGATAGATCGGATCGGCGGGGGGCGCATCGATGGACGAATCGCGATCGAGGAACGTCCCGAGGTAGCGAGGGTGTCGGGTGTTCGGCTGCAGCGTCGGGTACCAGATGCCGATCGGGATCGTGCGCGGCGTGGTGCTTCCGGCCGGCATGTACGTGTGCATGAACGTGCGATAGCCGACCGCGTACGGCCCGGGCTGCGTGACCGGCCACGTCAGCGGATCGCGCGGCACCGGCACATCGACCGCGGCTTCGTTCGCCGCATCGACCGCGCCGCTGTCGAACGCATCCATCGCATCCATCGACTGCGCGGCGTCGGACGCGTCGCCGCCGCCATCGACCACCGCGACCGGCGAGCACGCAGATGCCGCAACGAGCGCGAGCACTGCGATCCATCGACTCCGTCGCAGGCACCCGTGAACCATGGGCGCGAGTATCCGAAGAGTGGCGCGCGCGATCAATGGCCGCGCGGGCGATCCGAGCATTGGAAATCGCGAACGCGTCGGCGCCGACGCCTCGGACTGCGCAGTTATGACGCGTCGGGCGATTCGCTCGCGGCGTGCGGTCCTAGAATCGTCGCCGCAGCGGGCGTGACCGCGCCCCATCCGCTCACGGAAGCCGCGCGTCCGATCTGGCAGCGTGCGGCGTCGCAATCGATCGCGCCGTACACCGCGCGCGGATCCGAGAGAAGCGGCACGAGTGACGCTTCGCCATCGATGCCCACGTCGAGGTGTTCCCAGTGCTCGCCGCCGTCGATCGTGCGCCACAGCCGTGCTGCCGTGCGACCGGCCGCGACGCCGCGACGTCGATCGGCGAAGCCGCTGACCAGCGCACCGCTCGGCAATGGCATCGGGCGCAGCGCATCGATGGACGCGCCGACGAGTGCGTAGCGCGTCCCGTCGCCGTCGACGCCGGATCCCGCGACGGCACCATCGGCGGTGAATCCGAGCGCGACCGGTTCGATCGCGCCGCCATCGCCGACCAGCACGCGTGACTCCACCGTCGCGCCGCGTGCGAAGTCGACGATCACGAACGCTCCGTGATCGACGTGCGCCAGCGCGCGCGTTCCGCGCATCGCGACGATGCGATCGAGAGGCCGACCGACCGACACCGTTCGCCACTGCGATCGGCCGTCTTCGAGCAGACAGACCGATGGCCCGTGCGCGCTGTCACCGCGGCATGCGCGCAAACGAACCGCGTGCAGCCCGTCGTCGGAGAACACTGCGCCGCGCGCGTTCGCCGGCAACTCGATCGGCACCGCGTCGTCTTCGTGAAGGCGAAACGCGTGCGGTTCTTCCTCGCCAGTGGGCTCTTCGACGATGGCCACGTCGGTGCCCCATGCCGCGAGCCGACTGGCGCCGAGCGGTAGCCCTCGAACTCGCCGCCGCACGCGCCCTGTGTCGCGATCGAGTTCGACGAGTACGTCGCGATCGACGAGCACCGCCACGCCGTCGGTTCGTGTGACTGCTTCGAGGTTCGGGAGGAGGTCGGGATACGCGAGAAGCACAGCGTCGAACGCGCGCGCTGCGTCCCCCGTTGCGGGACGGTGCACCGCCGGAGTCGCCGCGGCATCGCTGATCGCACCGTTGGCGTCGAGTCGCTTCGTTCCCGTCGACGTCTCCACCAGCAGGGCATCGTCCGCGCGATCGACGGCGACCGGTACCGCGCCGGCCAGTTGCAGCGCGCGCCATGCGCCTCCGCCGTTCTGCGTGAAGAGCAACGCGCCGTCGCGAGTCACCGCGGCTCCGTGCTCCGCATCCACGAACACCGCGGAGTCGACGAGCCGCCCGCTCAATCCCGGCATCGACGCGAGAGGCGACGCGCCATCGGTGGTCAGCAGCACGCCACTCGCATCCGCGATCACCGCACGACCGCGCGACCAGCGTGCGCCCGGCGGCGCGAAGACCGCGGTCTGCCCGAGCCGACGAAGATCACCGACGAAGGTGTCGCTCGCCGCGACGACGCCGTCTTGTGCGACGAACACCCATCCGCGCGCGGTCTGTGTAGCCGCCGCGATCGGCGTGCCGAATCGCATGCGAGAGACCTCGACGCCGCGGGCCGTGATCTCCACCCGCAACGATCCGAACAGATATCGCCGCGTGCCGGATTCCTCGCCGACCCACGCGAGGCGACCGAGTTGCGGAACCAGCACGACCCGCGCGGCGGAGTTCACGCGCGCTTCGTTCGCTCGTGCGTGCGTCGCTCCGCTGCCGGCGCATCCGTTCGCGAGCCACAGCGCCGCCGCCATCCACTGCGGGCACTTCACGAATCCGCGCGCAACCCGAGTCACGTCCGCCACGCTATCGCCGCCGCGCGATCGCGGCCAGCGTGTTATCACCCGATCCATGGGCGCACCCGCGCACCGGTCGCGAGTTTCGAATCGCGTCGGCCTCGGCGAGGTCGTCTTCGCGATGATCGTCGCGGTCACGCTCGCGGCCTGCTCCCTGGATTTCCGCCGCTTCGCACCCGTCGCGGACGCGGACGTCGCACGCACCGATGCAACCGCGGATCGCGAGACATCGATCGATGTGATCTCCCCCGTCGACGTGCGTCTCGACGCCATCGTGGACGACGCGAGCGATGCCGTGGACGTCGCGATCGACACCTCCATCGACACCGGCACCGACGCCGCCCCCGCGTGCGGTGAACCGCGCCAGGCCTGCTGTGTCGGCACCTGCAACTCGGGCGCGATCTGCCGGATGGGCTACTGCGAATGCGGCATGCTCGGCGCCGCGTGCTGCGAGACGGACATCTGTTTCGCAACGCAACGCGCCACGTGTTCGGCCGGGATGTGCGTGGCGTGCGGCGCGAACGGGCAGCTCTGTTGCACGGGCGGCGCGACGCCGTGCGGAAGTGGTCTCGCGTGCAACGGAACAACTTGCGCGCCCACGTGCGGTGCGCCCGGACAAGCGTGTTGTTCGGGCTCGTGCAACGCCGGCGCGGCATGCATCTCGGGTTCGTGCGTCGCGTGCGGAGGCAACGGTCAGCAGTGCTGCACCAACGCGGTCTGCAACGCCGACCAGCTCTGCGATCGACCGCCTTCGACATGGCAGAGCGGGCGGTGTCTCGCGTGCGGCGGATACGGGGAGATCTGCTGCGCGACGGGAGGCTGCCGCTCCGGCACGTGCACGCCACTCACGTTCGGCGACTACTGCATGGGCGGCCCGACGAACGTGCGCGGCGGAACCTGCAATCCCGTCAACGCTTACTGTTCCGACGGCGGATTGTGTTCGAGCGACGGGTACTGCTTCACATGCGGCGGTTATCTCGAACCGTGCTGTTCCGGAACCGGGTGCAGCACCGGCTACACCTGCATGAGCGGCACGTGCGAATGACCGCCGTGCCCGGCTGCGTCTCGAGCGAGCGTTGCCGCCGCGCCCTGTGCTAGCCTCGACCGGGCGCGCGCGAGATGCCGGATCCATCACGTTCCATCGACGCGAAGTCCTCCCGTTACGAGCCGCTCTTCGAGCTGGCGTCGGGTGGCATGGGACGCGTCTCGATCGCGCGACTTCGCGGCACCGCCGGGTTCCAGCGCATCGTCGCGCTGAAGACCATCCATCCGTTCCTCGCGACCGAACCGCGCTTTCAGGAGATGTTCTTCGACGAGGCGCGGCTCGCCGCCGGCATCCACCATCCGAACGTGGTGCCGGTGCTCGATCTCGGGCAGCTCGACGACACCTACTTCCTCGCGATGGAGTACGTCCCGGGCGAGTCGCTCTCGAACGTGATGATCGCCTGCCACGACGCGCGTCGTCGCATTCCGTGGGCGGTGGCGCTGCGGTGGATCGCCGACGCGTGCGCAGGACTTCACGCAGCGCACGAACTGCGTGATCCGCAGGGGCGCCTGCTCAACGTCGTCCATCGCGACATCTCGCCATCGAACCTGCTCGTCACCGATCACGGCTCGTGCAAGCTCACCGATTTCGGCATCGCGAAAGCACTCGCGACGCGGAGCGACACGACCGCTGGCGCGTTGAAAGGCAAGATCGGTTACCTCTCGCCCGAGCAGGTGCTCAATTCGAAGCCTGATCGACGCAGCGACATCTTCTCGCTCGGGATCATCCTCTTCGAGGTCACCACGCTGCGAAAGCTGTTCGGCAATCCGTCGCACGTCGAGACGCTCGAAGACATCGTGCGCGGGCAGCTCCCGGATCCGCGCAAGATCATCGGGGATTACCCGCCGGCGCTCGCCGACATCGTCCGCAAGGCACTCGCGCGCGATCGAACGCAGCGCTATCAGACGGCCGAAGAGATGGGTGCCGCGCTCGAGCGAGCGGCACGCGATCTCCCCGAGCCGATGGTGCAATCGGATGTGACGGCCTGGACGCGTACGCATTTCGGCGCGCTCTTCGAACTGCGTCGAAAGAAGATCGCGGTTGCGATGGAAGCCGCCGATCGCGGCGATGCGCCGGCGCCGAAGGCCGCGCCCGTCGAGACCGTGCTCATCGCGAGCCGCGTCGCACCAGACGATCAAGTCGCGAAAGCGGCGGCGCAACCGAGTCTTCCCGCGTCGCCTCCGACCGCGACGATCGTTCCGACCCAACCCGATCGCGATGCGCCCGACGAGGTCGAGATGCGCGCGGAAACCTACGTCGGGATCGTGACGCCCGAGCCGGACGAGGAGATCGAGCGCACCAACAGCATCACGGCGACCGATCACGGGCAGCCTCGGATCGCGCCCGTGAGTGCCGCGCAGAAGCGTGTGACCGGTCCGAATCCGGCGTTGCCGCGCGCGCCTGCGACAGCCACGAATCCCGCGTTCGCAGCCGCGCCGGCGACCGAGCCCTCGGTGCCGACTGTGGGAGCGATCGACCCGGGCGACGACTTCGAGACGGCGACCACCGTGATGCCGTCGAACGAAACACCACGGTCACCGACGGCGCCGTCGGCGATCGCCATCGCGCCGCTCGCGATGGGCACGGTGCCGATGGGTCAGGTCGAGCCCGAACTCTCGCTCGCGAGCATCACGGTCGATCGTACGAGGCTCCTCGGGCGCGCAGGGTTCTCGCGATGGGCGGTCTACGGCGTCGTCGTCGCGGCTACCTTTGCGATGACGGTCTATCTCTTCTCGCGCAACACGCCGAGTCCGGCGGCCACTGCGACACCGCCCGTCACGGGCGCGCCGGTGAGTCCGGCGACTGCGCCCACCGTCGCGGTCCCCGTGAATCCATCGTCTCATCCGGCCCCGCCCGCGCTTCCGCCCGTATCGAGCGCGCCGTCGCCGCCCGCTCTGGATACTCCCGCTGTCACTACTTCCACGCCTTCGTCGCACTCCTCCGGTTCACGTCGCAGTGGCTCGAGCACGTCTCGAACTCACTCGCATCGCACGACGAGTGGTACGGTCGGGTCTCCGTCGGGCACGCGTCCGACGAGAACCTTTCGACCCGCCGACCCGTGAACACGAAACGATCCGCTCTGGCCCTGACCTTTGCGCTCTGCGCATTCGCGCGGGCATCCCGCGTTCGTGCGCAGACGCCATCGCAGACGGCCGCGACCGTGAACGCCACGAACGGCGCACGCGAAGAGTTCCATCGCGGGCAGGCCCTCTATGAACGCCAGCGCTACGGCGAAGCGCTCGAGCGATTCCGCGCGTCGCTGGCATATCTTCCCAGCCCGAACACGCTGCTCTACATCGGCCGCTGCCAGCGCGAACTCGCCCGCCCCGCGCTCGCCTATCGCGCGTTCGACGAAGCGGTGCGCATCGCAGGCGAGCGGCGGGTCACCGAACCGCGCTTCGAAGAGACCTTTCGTTCCGCTTCGGAAGAACGCGATGCGCTCTCGGTGCGCGTCGGTTTCGTCGTGCTCCGTTCACTGCGCGGTGCGAGCGCGCTTCGCGGGGTCGTCGTCGCCGGCGAATCACTCGGCACGGTCGTCGCGGACACGCCGATCGCGGTGAACCCTGGATCACTCGAGGTCGTCGCCGACTTCGACGGCCAGCGCACGCGCCGCACCCTCGTCGTGCAAGCGGGCGCCACGCAAACGTGGGTCGTCGGCGAGACGATCACCGCATCACCGATCGAGACGCCCCCACCGCCATCGACCACGCCGACTGCGGGCTGGCCGCCGATCCGCATCGTCGCGCTCACCGGTGCCGCCGTCGGTGTCGCGGCGCTCACTGCATCCGTCGTCATCGGTGTCGTCGCGCAGGGTCGCTACGATCAACTCGCGCGCGAGTGCAACGGACAGTGTCCTCCATCGCGCGCCGCCGAAGTCGAAGACGGCGCGACCCTCGTGACCGCGACGAATCTGCTCCTCGGTGCGGGGCTGACCCTCGCCGTCGCGGGCGGACTGGGATTCGTCCTCGCGCCGCGCGGAAGCTCGACACCCGCCACTGCACCGCGCATGGGCGCCGCCGTCGCGCCGATCAGTGGCGGCTGGGCGATCGGTATCCACGCGACGTTCTGAGTGCGCCCGCGGCATGAATGCCACGGCACAGG
>CBIHQZ010000028.1:0-15990 GCA_966212315.1 uncultured Myxococcales bacterium | reverse complement strand
CCGTCGTTGCGGAGCGTGACGTCGCCGCCGGCGGGGAATTCATCGCCGCAGGTCCACGTCGAGACGAGCGCCCCCGAAGAGGTGACGGTGAGCTGGCCGGGCGCGGCATCGGTCGCGGTCACGTCGGTGGCTGCGTCGTCGGCTGCGTCGGAGGCGTCCTCGGCCGCGTCGGGTGATGCGTCGTTCGGAGGCGGCGTGTCGCGTGCGACGTCGTTCGCGTCGGCGGCGGCATCGTTGGTCGTCGGCCCGCCGGTGCATGCCGCTGCAAGCGGCGTCGCGAGCAGCAGTGGGAGAATCGATCGTGGGTGGAAGAGCTTCATGCTCTTCGAATACGCGGGACGTGATGGCGCATGCGTCGATCGGTTCACGCGCGAAGTGTCAAGCCGACGACACTTTGCGGGGGCGCGAAGCCGTCGCATCGCGTCTCGTCAGACTCTGATCAGACGCGCGAAACCAGCTGCTGCCATCGTGCTTCGATCATCTGCACGTAGAGCGACGACGGGATGCCGTAATTGCCGAGCGCGTAGGCATCGTTCACCTCGACGAGATCGGTCGTGCCGTCGTCGAGCACGCCGACGTCGAGTGCGAATGCGACCGGTGCTTCGCGGTAGGCGGCGAGGAACGCGCGAACACGGTCTGCATCGGGGAACCGCAACGGATCGCCGACGTAGTGCCCCACACCGAGGACCTCGCCGCGCAGAACGTAGGCGCGCCATTCGCTCACGAATCGCCGCGGCTCCGACGCCCACACCGGCACGTCGTCGTCGATGTGCGCCACGCGCAACAGCTCACTGCGAGAATGAGCCGCAAGCCCCGTGAATCGCTTCCCCTCGCGTGGCTTGATGAACACCGGATACGGTTCGTCAGCGCGAATCCGCCCGAGCGTCGTCGTCCAGACGCGCCGAAGCATCAACGCACGGAGCGACTCCGGGTAGTCGAGCGGTTCCGGAACCGGCACGCCGAGACGCGCGAGTGCACGGCGGATCACAGAGATACCCGCGGCGACGATGTCGTCGCGCGCGAGCGATACGTCGGTCAGCTCGGGATCCTCGAACGGCAGCACGGGGTGTCCGCGGAGGCTGAACCCGTGCCAGCAGTCGTACAGGTTTCTCGACGCGGGCAGGCCGTTCTTGAAGTGAACGAGGACGCGAGGAATCATCGGCGCCGCGCGAAGTGTCTCACGCCTTGCGCGCACCGGTGCCGACGTCGTTCGCAGACTCGCCTTCTCCGATCGGCACGGGATCTCGTCGCCGCGCCGCGCATCGTTGCCTCCGTGCGGCGCGACCACATGCGATATGAAAGGTGTGCGTTCAATGGCCAAGAAACCACTCCCACCACGACGAAAACGGATGACCCGCAGCGCGCGCCTGCAGTCCGCGCGGAAGTGGCTCGAGACGTACACCGGGAGGAATCTCGTTCGCGGCTACGCGAAGTGGTTCGGTGTCGACCTCAGGCGTGCGCTCACGGAGTTGCAGATGCTCGGCGTCTCGCTCGATTCGAAGTACGTCGCGCAACTCGAGACGACCCTACGACTCCGGGCAGCGAAGCCGCGTCGGCAGCCCGCGCCGAAGGCCGATCTCCCGGAGGGCTACGGCACCGAGTGGGACGATCAGTTCCAGGTCATCGCCGGGTACACCGAGGGCGGGGCGGCGTTCGGAATCCCGTGGCCCGATGACGACGCGCCAGCAGAGCCCGACGGCGCGAGTACGTCTCGAATCCGTTCATCGAAACCAAGATCTCTCGCGTGAGCCCCGCGACCACAGCGCCCTCGAAACCTGCTCCGCGCACCGACTCGGCACCCCGGCGCAGTCGCGGCCTGCTCGCCGTGATCATCGCGACCATCGTCGCGTTCGCTTCGTCACTCGCGGCCGGCTTCGTATGGGACGACCTCCCGCTCGTGCGAGACAACCCGCGCTTGCTCCAGCCGGGCGCGCTGCTGCACGCGTTCCGGTCGCACGTGTGGGACGTCGGATCGCAGCGCGCGAGCGACTCGGCCCGCTTCTATCGCCCGCTCGTGAGCGTGTTCTTCGTGACGCTGCGTCGCACCGCAGGGCTCGCCGCCTGGCCGTATCACCTGGCGGTGCTCGGTCTTCATCTCGTCGCGATCGTCCTGTGCGCGCGACTGCTCCGTCGCGTCGTCGGTCCGCATGCACTCGGCGTCACCGCCGGCACGACCCTCTTCGCACTCCATGCAACGCGCTCTGATTCCGTGACGTGGATCTCCGGCGTGCCCGATGTGCTTGCCGCCATTCCTGCCCTTGTCGCACTCACGCTCGCCAGCTCGCCACGCGCGCCCGACGCGCGCTCGACCGAACGACCCGCGACGAATGCACTCCTCATCGCCGCATGCACCGCACTCGGACTCTTGGCGAAGGAAGCGATCCTGTCGCTCCCGCTCGCGATCGCCCTCATCGCGTTCGTGTCCCGCGAAGAGCGCAGTCGAGGGCGCGCCGCTGCGCTCTATGGGTGCTCGAGCGGCGTCGTCGTGATGCTCTATCTCGTCGCTCGTGTCGTGTGGCTTCCCCTCGGCACCGGCGCGCAGAGCCCTCCCTTCACGAGCCACGTTCTGCTCTCGCTGGAGTCACTGGGACGGTACGTGGGCGCACTCGTGTGGCCGCTGCCGCTCACGTTCCTGCCGACCACACTGACCATCACGGACGGCGCGATTCGCGTCGCCTGGCCGTGGAGCGCGCTCGGACTTCTCACCGTCGTCGCGCTGCTCGCGCTCGTCGCTCGCGCCGTGCGAACGCGAAGGCTCACTCTCGAAGCGGCCGGCATCTTCATCACGGTCGCGCTGCTCGCGCCGGTGCTGAACATCGTGTGGATCGGCTACCCGTACCTCGTCGCGAATCGGTTCTTGTACGTTCCGATCGTCGGCATCGCAGTGGCGGTCGCAGCGCTCGTCGCGCGGATGGTCCCCGACGCCGTCTCGAACGGGATCGATCGCACTGCGCTCGAAGTACGCGCACGCCGGATCGGTCTGATCGTCGTCGGCTTCGCGCTGATCCACGGCGCGAGCATCTCGGTGCGCGCACTCGACTTCCGCTCGGAGTACGCGTTCTGGGCGAGCGAGGTGGAGATGCATCCCGATGTGCCGCTCGCACTCGGTGGACTCGCCGCAGCGGAGGAACAAGCCGGGCGCCCCGGGCGGGCTTTCCTGTTGCGGCGACGCGCCTACGAACTGAAGTCTCGGCGATACGGATTCGCCGACGCGTCTGCACAGGCCGAGATGCTCTTCGAACTGGTGCGAACGGGCGCCGGCACATATCCCGACGACGCAGTGGGGCCGCTCGAAGACGTCGTGCGGCTCTCGCGCGATGTTCTCGCGAATCGAGCCGGCACGAGTTCGGCGCAGGTTCACGGTGTCGCGGTGACTGTGCAAACCGGGCAGCTCGATCGTTACCTCCGCACCGATGCCGCATCGGTGCTCGATACGCTCGCCCTCACCTTGTCGCGACTGGGACGGCACGACGAAGCGATGCGTGAGGCTCATCGCGCGATGGCTCGTTGCGGCGATCGATGCGCGAACGATTCACGCACGCTGGCAGTCGTGTCGGCGCGCGCCGGACGCTGGCGCGAATCCCTCGACGCGCTCGCGATCGCGGAACGCACCGGCATTGCCAGCGAGTACGCGCCACTGCGAGCAACGCTCGAGCGTGGTGCCCGGCTCGCACCCGACGATGCACAAGGACGCGCTCGCGCACAGCTCGATCTGGGGGCACCTGGACTCGCACTCGCAGCGCTCGCGGGCGCACTGCCTACGCCCGAACGCGCCCGCCTTGTCGGCGAAGCGCTTCTGGTCGAAGGTCACGCGCAGAGTGCGCGACGCTGGCTCGAACGCGCGGGTGCGATCAGCGAGACCGACGCACGCCGCCTTCGCGAGATTGCGATCCTCGCGAGCGCCGATACCGAAGCGCTCCCCGACGCACCGTCGCAACTTGCACCGCCGCCGTGGACTGCGCCGGAGTAGACGGCGCACTGCCATGACTCGTTCGCTTCCGCGGACCAATCCGCAGTTCGCCAGCGATGAGCGCGATCCGCGCACCCGTTACAACAGAACCAGATCGTCCTTGTGAATCGCTTCGTCGCCGAGGTGATACCCGAGCAGCCCGACGATCTCCGCCGCCTTGCGCCCGCGAATGCTCTCCATCTCACTCGACGAATACGTCGCGAGCCCGCGCGCGAGCACCGTGCCATCCGTGCGTGCGATATCGACCGGATCGCCCTGCCGGAACGAACCACTCACCGTGAGGATCCCCGACGGAAGCAACGAACGTCGCTTCTCGACCACCGCAACGGCCGCACCGTCGTCGACGACGAGCGTGCCGCGCGGACGAAGCGTGTGCGCGATCCAATGCGCGCGACTCGCGAGTCGTTCTTCGGCCGGCCAGAAGAGCGTGCCGACGTTCTCGCCCGCGAGCACCGCCCCGAGAATCCCGGGCGTCTTGCCCGCAACGATCGCCGCCGCCGTCCCGCGCGCAGCCGCCGCGCGCGCGGCCTTCACCTTGGTCACCATCCCGCCGGTGCCGCCGCTGCTCTTGTCGTGGCGCACGAACTTCTCCGCGCCCTTGTCACCCGGGAGCACTTCTTCGACGCGACGATCGCCATCGAGCAGCGCGGGCGCGACCGACATCATCACGAGTAGATCCGCGCCCACCAGATTGGCAACCTGTGCCGAGAGCGCGTCGTTGTCGCCGAACGCGATCTCGTCGACCGACACCGTGTCGTTCTCGTTGATCACCGGCACCGCGCGGCGCGCGACGAGTTCCGAGAGCGCGCGGCGTGCGTTGAGAAAGCGCTTCCGATCGGCGAGATCCGCATGCGTCAACAAGACCTGCGCGGCCACGTGTTTGTGCGGCGCGAACGCCTCGCCCCACATGCGGATCAAGTGCCCCTGCCCCGCCGCGGCGCACGCCTGTAGCGCATCCATCTTCTTCGGACGCGTCTCGAACCCGAGTTCACCCACGCCGAGCGCGATGGCACCCGACGACACGATGACCACTTCGCGCTTCTCGGCGATGAGCGCCGCGCACTGCGACGCGATCGAATCGAGCACCGCGCGATCGATCTTCCCCTTCGCCTGCGTGAGCACGCCGGTCCCGATTTTCACGACGACGCGACGGACCGATCGCATGAGCTTCGAGCGATTCACGGCGCGAGCGAATAGCACTTTCGCTGTACACTCCGCCACCATGCTCAGCGGGAAACGAATCGCGTTCGTAGGTGCCGGTAACATGGCCGAGGCGCTCATCAAAGGCCTCGTCGCATCGGAGCGAGTCGCCGCAGAGAACATCGTCGCGTCGGCGCGTCGTGGCGAGCGCGTGCAGAAACTCGCGCAGAAGTACGGCATCCGTGCGGCGGCCGACAACAAGCAATGCGTCGCTGACGCCGCGGTGGTGGTGCTCGCGGTGAAGCCGCAGGTTATGGCGGGCGTGCTCGATGGCATCGCCGAGCACGTACCGTCCGACGCGCTGGTCATCTCGGTCGCGGCCGGTGTGACCACGGGAACGATCGAAGCGCACTTGAAGCCCGGCACGCGCGTGGTGCGTTCGATGCCGAACACCGCCGCCAAGGTCGGTCGCAGCGCGACGGCCATCGCCTGTGGCGCGTGCGCGAGCGACGACGACCTCGAAGTAGCGCGCGCGATCTTCGAGATGGTCGGACGCGTGGTGATCGTCGACGAAGTGCATCTCGATGCCGTCACCGGTCTCTCGGGAAGCGGTCCGGCGTACATCTTCCTCATCATGGAAGCGCTCTCGGATGCGGGCGTGAAGGTCGGGCTCTCGCGTGAGATCGCATTGCAACTCGCGGCGCAGACGCTGCTCGGTTCGGCGCACATGCTGCTCGAGACCGGCGAGCATCCGGGCGCGCTGAAAGACCAGGTCACTTCACCGGGTGGCACCGCGATCGCAGGGCTCCACACGCTCGAAGAGGGCGGTCTGCGCACGACGTTGATCAACGCGGTCGAAGCCGCGACGCGACGCGCGAAGGAACTCGGAGACGCGAAGAAGTGACCGCGCGCGCCGAGGTCGAATCACGGCGATACCGGGTCGCCAACGGTGACGGCTGGGATCTCGCGCTCGTGCGCACGTGGCATCGCGAGCGCTGGGATCGCGCGCGCAAGCCGGTGCTCATCGTGCCGGGCTACGGGATGAACTCGTTCATCTTCTCGTTCCATCCGAACGGCCTATCGCTCGAGGGATATCTCGTCGACGCGGGATTCGAGACCTGGCGCGTGGATCTGCGCGCGCAGGGCGAATCGGTGTCCACCGGCGGCGGCGACAACTTCGCACTCGAGGACCTCGCGCTTACCGACCTCGGCGCCGCGCTCGAGGCCGTCGTCGCGAATACCGAGACCGGCCACGACACCGTCGATGTCATCGGCGCGTCGCTCGGCGGCACGTTGATGTTCATCCATGCGGTCGCTCGCGAAAACCATCGGATGGCTTCGCTCGTCTCGATGGGCGGGCCGGTGCGCTGGGTGTCGGTGCATCCCGCGTTGCGCGTCGCGTTCTCGTCGCCTTCGCTCGTGGGCGCGGTGCGATTCCGCGGCAGCCGCAAACTCGCCGAACTCGCGCTTCCACTCATCGCGCGCTTCGCCCCCTCGGCGCTGTCGATCTACATGAACCCCGAGATCAGCGACGTCACCGCCGCGCGCGACATGGTGAAGACGGTCGAAGATCCGAACCGCTTCGTGAACAAACAGATCGCGCACTGGTTCCGCGATCGCGATCTCGTCGTCGCCGGGCGCAACGTCTCCGAGTCGCTTCGCAACATCACGAACCCGTTGCTCTGCATCGTCGCCAATCGCGATGGCATCGTTCCCGCCGACGTCGCGTCGTTCCCGTTCGAGCGCGTCGCATCACGCGACAAATCACTCTTGGAAGTCGGCGATCACACCGTCGCCGTTGCGCACGCGGACCTCTTCGTGAGCCGCGAAGCGCACCGCCGCGTGTTCGAACCGCTCGCGCGCTGGCTCCTCGATCCGTCGCGCGCACCGCGTCATCTCGGCCCCGCGTAGGCCACCGCCGCGCTGGCAGTCGCCGCGCGCCCGCCCAGCCCGCCGCGATTCCTCTGCGACTTCGCCGGGTGCTCGCGTGTCGCACATCGCATCCATGAAATCATGACGTGCCGAGCTTGCAGTTCGTTCCCCGCGCGGAACACTTTGGACTGTCATGGCTACGCTACCTTCAAACGACACGCCTCTTCTCGAAGTCCGCGCCGATGAACTCCCCGGAGTCATCGAACTGCGGGCAACAGGCATCGTGACGCTCCCCGAACTGCGCGATGCCTACACGAACCTTGCGAAGCTCCGCGGCCGCCGCAACGAGCTGCGCATCATGCTTCTCGACGCCGAAAAGGTCTCGCGCTTCGGGCGCGGCGCCGTCGTCGAGGCGGCCCGATGGATCACGCGCAATGCGCACTACTTCGACCTCGCGATCACGGTCACCCGTTCGCCGAGCTTGAAGAGCGCTGCCCTGGCACTGTCGGCCTGCGCGCCCAAACTGCGCCACGTCGTCGTTGCCGATCGCGAAGAAGCCCTCACGCGTCTGCGCGGCGGCTCCCTCGCGATGACCGCCTGACCGGGACGGTATTAGCTTTCTGTCATTTCGTTTCCCGCGTTTCGCGCGGGGAAATCGCACTGCGCGTCCGCGCGGCCGGGGACGGTATTAGCTTTCTGACATTTCGCCGCCCGCCCGCGCGTCGCCTTGCGACGCCCGCGCCCCGCTACGTCCGCGTGGTCGCGCGCATCAACTCCGCCACGCGTCGCGCCGCTTCGAACACCGAGTCGCCTCGATGTTGGAGCCGGCTCGCGCTCGTGTCCGATATCCCCACCGCCGCGGCGACTTCGTTCACCGCCCGCCGCAGAAACCACACCGCCGCGATCACCGCGATCCGCCGCGCGAGCACCACCTGTCGCCGCCGCGATCGCGAACGCACCTCCGTCGAGGTGCACCCCGCCGCCGTCGCCGCGGCCTGCACCACGTCCGCAAGATCCCCCTCCCATCGCGCCGGCGCGCACGGCATGCCCATCGACATCACCCACGCCGCCGCGCGTCCCGACTGCATCGCCGACGAACTGAGTTCCAGCGGCAATGCCGTCGCTGCACGCACCGCCGCGCGATCCGCAGTCAGCGACCGCCCGGTCAGCACGGCATCGCGCGGATCACCCGCGGCCTCCCGCACGAACGCGTCGAACGCCGCACGCCCGCGCTCCGACGCGGCGAACCCCGCCGCGCGCAGGCCGGCATCCACGGCGAGCCACGCGGGGCGCGGTGCATTGTCGTCGATCCAGGCGCGATGACTCGTCCAATCCGATTCGCGCGCATCGTACGCAAGGCCCGCGCGCACCGGGTTGTTGTGGATGTACCGCACCAGCCGTCCCATCAGACGCTGCGGCATGTACACGCTCTTCGCGCGCTCCGCGACGACCGGCCCGGTGCGGCCTTGCGAGTCATTGAGCCAGCGCGCCAGCGGAACGAGCCACGGCTGGAGCAAGTGCGCGATCGGCGCGTCGCCCGCGGTGGCCGCGAGATGAAGATGACTGCTCATCAGCGCGTAGCCGTGCGCTGTCCAGTCGGAGCGTTGCAGCGCGCGGCCCAGGGTCTCCAGGGCGATCCGTCGATCGTGGGGACCGACGATGCGGTGGTCGCGATTCACGAACCGGACGATGATGTGAACGAGGGCCCCCGGGCTGTGCCGGCGTGCATGTCGTGGCATGCGGCGCGTATCGGGAGGTGAAGCGCGATGGTTCGCGCGAAATGACAGAAAGCTAATACCGTCCCCCATGAAGACATACCTCGTCACAGGCGCGAACACCGGCATCGGCCGTGTCACCGCCGAAACGCTCGCGCGTCGCGGTGGCCGCGTGTGGCTCGCCGCCCGCACCCGCGAAAAAACCCAGCCTGTCGTCGACGCGATTCGCGCCGCCGGCGGTTCGGCCGAAATCCTCCCGCTCGATCTCGCCGACCTGGCATCGGTGCGCACCGCCGCGCAGACGTTCCTCGCCACCGGCGAGCCGCTGCACGTGCTCGTGAACAACGCCGGCATCGCGGCCGCGAAAGGCACCACCCGCGACGGCTTCGAGACCACCTTCGGCACCAATCACCTCGGCCCGTTTCTCTTCACCACCCTGCTCCTCCCGCGACTTCGCGAGAGCGCCCCCGCGCGCATCGTGAACGTCGCGAGTCACTCGCACTACCAGGCCCGCCGCATCGACTGGGACGCGCTGCGCAAGCCGACCGCGACCCGCATCGGTCAGCGTGAATACAACGTGAGCAAGCTGTGCAACGTGCTGTTCACCAAGGAACTCGCGCGCGGCCGCGCGGGCGATGGCGTGCACAGCTACGCGCTGCATCCGGGCGTGATCGCGACCGACATCTGGCGTCGCGTGCCGTGGCCGCTGCGCTCGCTGATCACCGCGTTCATGAAGACCCCCGAACAAGGCGCGGCCACCACGCTCTACTGCGCCACTTCGCCGGACGTTGCCTCGGACGACGGGCTCTACTACGCCGACTCCCGCCCGCGCCGCACGAACGCGCTCGCCGACGACGCGGACCTCGCGCGCGAACTGTGGGAGCGAAGCGAAGAGTGGACGCGTGAGGCGTGACGCGATGACAGCATGCTGTCAATGCCGCGTTCGCGCGCGACCCGTGAAATGGGTTATGAAGTGACGATGCCTACGAAGCACTCATCCCTCGCGATCGCAGTGACACTCGCCCTCGGCGCGCTCGCGCACACATCCACCGCGCACGCGCAGTGCGATCACATGACGCGACCGATCGCCGCGCGCATCGCCAACGCGTTGCAGCCCGCCGCGCCCGCGTGGGCACGCACCCTGCTCACCCCCGCGCAACTGGTTCGCTTCGACGCCGGCAGCTACCACCCGATGACGTTCTTCATCGGATACTCGACGGTGACCATCGAACGACTCGGTCTCGCCGGCGCCGCACCGTTCCGCGCCACGATCGTCGTGCGATGCCGCGATCGACGCGCCGAGGTCGTGAGCGATCCGTACGCATGGGCGAACGCACGCGCGCGTGAACTTCACCTGCAGATCGCGAACGCCGAACAAGCCGCAGGCTACGCCGCCGAAGTCGCGACCATGTCGACCGGCCATCGCCCCGAGGGTGCGAGCGCCTCGCGCCGCGCGGGCGTCTTCCGCGCCGAGATCACGTTCCTCACGCGGCAGGGTGAATCCACGCCGGCTGCGCCGCTTCATCTCGACGTCACGCGCGAAGCCGAGATCTCGCAATCGGCCTCTGCCGCTCCCTGACGACCGCCCCGCCTCGCTCTCCAAACGTCGTCGTAAACGTAATCGTAAACGTAAACGAACCGCGCCCTCGTCGCGCGGCCAGCCCTCTCTTCGCATTCCTGGGCCACTCGACACCGCGCGAGCCCTTTGGCAGCCTGCTTCGCCATGCGCCACCGCCCTCTATCGCTCGCCCTCGCATTCGCATCCATCGCCGCGTGCCGCCGCACACCGCCCGCGCCGCAGCAACCCGCGCCGACGCCGACCGCGCCGAACGCGCCGCCAATGGTCGTGCAACCCGCTGGCTCTCCGGTCGCGGTCGCTCAGCCGGCGAACGGCACTGCCGCCACCCCCTCCGTCGCGCCCACGCCCAACGCGCCGCCTGGGCAACCGATCCCCGCCGCGCAACTCGCGCCGCAGACCGCGAACGCCGGCGGACTCGCGATCACCACATCCGCGCCCGTGCTCTACCGCTGGTCCGATGGTGACTGGATCGCGCGCATCACGGTGTCGGTTCGCAACAACGGCACCACGCCCGTCGACGTCGATCGTTCGAGCTTTCGTCTTCACGACTGGACCGAGTTCGGCGGCGACACGACCTTCCCCGGTCACTCGACGGTCAATCCGGGCGTCGCGATCGACGGCGACGTGGCGTGGTACTGGGGCGGCGGAAACCCGCAGCCGCAGACCTTCGTCGTGAACTACGCGCCGGGCGAGAACGACGAATCCCCCGTGCTCGCGACGCGCACTTTCACGCCTGCGTTCTCGCCTGCGCCGCTCGGCCACGGACAGGTTCCGAATGCGCTCGTGCTCTCACTGCCGGTCGCCGTCGCGCAGCCCGCGCTGACGTTCGTCCACACCGACGGCGATCGCGCCGCGCGCGTCTCGTTCAGCCTCGTCAACAACACCGGCGCCGCGCTCTCGATTCCGCAGGGCTACTTCCACGCCTCGCTCGACGGGACCGACGGCACGACGTGGGGGACGCTCACCTCGATCGAAGACCCGCTCGTCGTCGCAGCGGGCGCGACCGCGTCGGGGACAGTCGGGTGGTACTGGAGCGGCGCGCACGGCACGCCGACGACGATCACCTTCAAGTTCGGACCGCCGAACTCGCCGCAAGTGAGCATCCCCGTGACGCTCGCCGCGGGGCCGACGCCCATTCAGTAGTTTTCTCGCGTCACGTGACCGACACTTCGAGGTCACACGATGCGCACCCTCTCTTTCTTCACCGCCGCACTCGCCCTCGCTGCTTGCGCTCCGTCCATCGCACCCGCCGACGGCGACGGTGCCGATGCCTCCGACGTGGCCACGGACATCGCGATCTCCGATGCCGCAGACGTCGACCCGCACGACGGCGCACGCCTTCCGCGTTGCGAGGAAACCGAACCGACTGGTGAAACGCCGATCACCGCTGCGCCCTCGACGCTCATCGCGACGATCGTTCCGACTGCCGCGCGTGTCGCCTCGCCGGACTTCAGCATGAACCCCGTGCTCGAACGCGCCGAACTCTCGTACCGCGCGCTCGGCTACGACCGCTTCGCCGCGGGTCCCGCGCAAGAACGACTGCGACGCATCGACCTCGGTGACGCGACCGCCCCGGCCACCGCACGCCACTCGATCGCGTACTTCGTTCATCTCTCTGACACACAACTCGTCGACGACGAATCGCCCACACGCCTCGCGCTCATCGAGAGTCCCGACACCTCGGGCGGCATTCGTCCGCAAGAGGGCTGGCTCGCCTACGCGATGTCCGCGACGAACCGCACCCTCGCCGGGTTGCAACAGGGCGGGCGCGCGTTTCAATTCGGCGTGTTCGCGGGCGACTGTGCCGACAGCGCGCAGACGAACGAACTCGAGTGGTTCATGTCGATCATGAACGGCCAGCCGCTCGAACTCGATTCGGGCGACGACAACGATCCGGTGCCCGGTCCCGGCAACGATCCGAAAGACCCGATCACGCCGACTGCGTTCCCTGCGCCCTGGTACTTCGTGCCCGGTAATCACGACGTCGAAGTCGTCGGCGTGTCGACGGTGAGTGCGCAGACTCGCGCGGTCGCACTCGGCACCAACGCATCGACCGGCACGCGCGACTACGCACGCTGGTGGGCCGAGCCGCGGCGTGGAACCGTGATCGCCGATCCGCGCCGTGCGCTGCTCGATCGCAACGACATCGTCGCGCGACTGCAGACCGGCCCTGCGTCGCCGGGCCCCGTCGGGCACGGATTCGCCGCCGGCACCGATACGTCGATGGGCGCGAACTACGTCGCCGACGTGATCCCCGGGCTCTTGCGCATCATCGCGCTCGACACGAGCGACACGACGGGCGGCTCGCAAGGGCTCGTGATGCAGACCACGATCGACAACTGGCTCCGACCGCAACTCGAACGCGCGCAAACCGACGGCGTGCTCGTGATGCTGGCATCGCACCACGCAACGAGCGCCATCGACACGCGCTCGTCCGAGATCGGTGCGCCCGTCCCCGGCGCAGTGCCGGGCGCGGACATCGAGACGCTCGTCGCGAATTATCCCAACGTGGTCGCATGGCTCGTCGGACACGATCACGCCGTGCGCGTGCGCGCAGTGCGCGGCGCCGACGCCGGGCATCCGGGCTACTGGGAGATCATGTCGGGCTCGATCGCGGACTTCCCGAATCAGTCGCGCGTCATCGAAGTGGTCGACAACGGCAACGGCACCCTCTCGATCATGGGCACGATGATCGACTACGCCGCGCAAGATTGCCTCGAGCGTCGCTTCCGCCGCCTCGCGATCATGGACATGGTCTCCGGCTGGTCGCCCGACCTTCGCGGCGTCGATCGCGATCGCAACGTCGAACTCGTGATCCCCGTCCCCGCCAGCGCCGTCGCGCACGTCGCCACCGCGTCGGCCGCCGCGCCGACACGCATCGAGAGCGAAACCACCCTTCGCGGCATGCACTGATCGACGCCGATGCACCGACCGTCGATCGCGGCCACCATCGCGCGTTTCCTTCTCGCGGTCTTCCTGCTCGCAACGACCTGGTGGATCGCGTGTGAGGGGCTGCGTGAACGCGCGCCGATGTTCCTCGGCATCTTCCTGGTGGTGCTCTATTTCCCGCTCACGATCGCGTGCATGCTTCGCATCCCGAAGGCCGGCATCGCATTCGCGCTCCTGCTCGTCGCACTGCTCGGCATCGACATCGCAGTCGACGCATGGATCCCGTACGAGCCACGCCTGCTCTTTCCCCTCTGGCAGGCGGCGCGACTCGCGGCGGTGCTCGCGGCATCGGTGGTGGTGATCAACGTCGAGCGTCCGTCGGCGCGAATGCGAGCAACGATGGGCGTCGTCCTGGCGATCGGTCTCGCGATGGTGCTGGTCATCGGCGGATGCGTGGCGCGCATCGCGATCGAAGGACCGCACGACGAGACACACGCCGCCGAGGGAGCGCTGGTCCTCGGATTCGCGCTCGACGAGCAGGGGCGTCCGCAGCCATCGCTCATCGCGCGCGTCGACCACGCGGTGGATCTCTACCGTCGCGGGCAGGTGCGTTGGATCGCGATGTCAGGCGGCGTCGTTCACGGCGAAGTATCCGAGGCGTCGGTGATGCGAGACCTCGCTATCGCGCGCGGCGTGCCGGCCAGCGCCATCCTCGTGGAAGAGCATTCGCATTCGACGCGTGAGAACTTCGAATTCAGTCGCGCGGTGGTCGAGAGCCAGGAAGCGCACGACGTGCTGCTCGTGACCGAGCCGTTCCACATGATCCGCGCGTTGACGGTGTCGCGTGTGTACGGCTTCGATTTGCGACCATCGCCCGCCATGAGCCCGGTGTGGTCCGACCCGCGTCGCGCTTGCTACTGGGTGTTCCGCGACGCGCTTCTGCTCGCGGCGGAGTTCGTGATCATGCCGCTCGAGAAGGGGCGGCACGCGATGAATTGAGTGAGGCAGAGGAAGACGACCCCTCCCCATCGGTGCGCCCGATGCGTCCGATTGCCTCTCCCCGAACGACACTACGCGGTGCAAACGCGGGAGTGTCGTCCGAAGAGGGGCGCACGCGGAGCGAGGCGCGCGCGTCGATGAGATCCGCGAGGGCTTCCCTTCGAGCGCAAGCGAGCGCAGCCGACGTGGCGACGGAGAGGCCCCCATCTGACATTCGAGCCCTCGGCGTGCGACGCTGGCGCGATGCGACTCACGGCAACCCTCGTCTGCGCATTCGCGGTCGCGTCGAGCACTGCATGCGGACCCGTGACTTCAACCGACGCCGGCGGCGATGCCGCTCACCTCGATGCACCGATCGACGCTTCGGGCGGCGATGCAACGCGCGACGCATTCGACAGCGGGACCGACTCGTCGCTCGACGTCACGACAATGGACACCGCGTCGGACGCGACGATCGACACCGTCACTGCGGACGTCGTGAGCGACGATGCGACCGATGTGAACGTTGTCGACGTTGCTGTCGACGTGACGATCGTTCCGCAGTGCGACGCGGTCGGCACGGTGCAGGTCGTGCGCGATCAGTTCGACATCGCGCCCGGGTTCTTGCACGCGGCCGTCGTGTGGATCGAGCCGCCCTCGACGCTGCGCGCCGGCTTCTTCGAACGCGATGCGACCATTCGCGGCACGCGCACCATCAACGGCGCACCGAACGCCGGGCTCCCGCGCATCGCACGCACGACCTCGGGTTGGGCGATCGTGTGGACGGACGGCGCAGAGATCTCTTACCAGCGGCTCGATCACGACCTCGTGCCGATCGGAACGCCGATGCCGAT
Organism: uncultured Myxococcales bacterium; assembly: GCA_966212315.1. GTDB lineage: Bacteria > Myxococcota_A > Polyangia > Polyangiales > CBIHQZ01. Next base: position 993 of record CBIHQZ010000028.1, on the reverse strand, counting down.
TCGAACCGGTACAGGCAGCGACTACCGTCCACGCGTCGTTGCCTCCGGCGACGATCTCGCGATCACCTGGTTCAATGGGGCGAGTAGCGATCTGGAGCTTTGGATCGCGAGCGTCTCGGCCACGGGTGTGATCTCGACGCCGATGCGTCTCAGCACCGCTGCGTTCGACGTGTCGCTCACGGCAACCGGCGATGCGTCGTGGAGCGTGCTCTTTCCCGACCGCGCCGGCGGTGCAACGTCCGCGGCGACGTTCGTTCCGTTCACGTCCGCGAGCGGGCTCGGCACGCCGGTGGTACTCGCACCGATCGCGCTCACCAATCGCATCGCGTGGACCGGCGTGGGCTATCTCACCGCGGGCCTGTTCGGAACCGACGAGTACGTCGAGACCTACTCGACGAGTGCCGTGCGCACGTCGCAACGCCACTTCGCACCGTCGGGAACGACCAGCGGCTCGGTGATCGACGGCGATCTCGCCGCGTCGTTCGGCGCGTTCGCCCACCCGATCTGCATGCCGAACGCGAGCGGCGGCGGCTCGTCGATTCAGGTGCTCTGGTTCGCAGCCGATGGCACCTCCGCGCGCGCCGATGGCCCGACGATCGCCGTACCAGGCGCGAATTGCGCGCGTCCCACCATCGCCACGATGGGTCCCGACTTCTCCGCGCTCGGATGGGCCGACAACGTGAGCGCCGCGCACGACCTGTCGCTCCGGGTGCTCTGTCGCTGAACGCGACCCGCAACCGACTCCCGCGTCGCGCATGACAGCGTGCTGTCAATGTAGGTCGTGCGACCTCTCCCGATCACGTCCCGGGTGTCGCACCGCGAGCATCGTGAGGAAGAACGCCGGCGCGAAGAGAATCAACCCGGTCGCGACGAGCGGCTCGCTCTCGAACACACCCTCGATGGATTCATTGCTGGCCGCCCGGTGCAGATGGCTCGACACGCTCACGAGCACGAGCAATGCGATCGACACGATGTACGCGAGAAACAGCGCGG
>CBIHQZ010000027.1:0-16027 GCA_966212315.1 uncultured Myxococcales bacterium | reverse complement strand
CTGCTTCACGCGCGAAAGAGCGAAGACGAGGAGCTGCCGCATCATCGGCGAGTCTTCGACAACCAGACACAAACGCTCGCTCATTCCCGCTCACTCCACATCATCGATACGTACGCCGTCAACGTCATCGCGCCGCCACGAGCGACTCGACTGCCGTCAGTCGCGGAATCGCACCATTCGCCGCTGCATAGAGCCGCGCGCCTGCGAGCGCCGTCGCTCCCTGTGTCGCGAGCATGCGAAGCAATTCGAAGTCGGCATCCTGAAGCGTCGCCTTCTGCTCGAGCAGCGCGAACACCGCCACACAGCCCACCGGTTCATCGCCGATTCGCAGCGGCACCGTCGCAATCGGCTCGTTGTCGTTCTTGCCCTCGGGCGTCGCGACGACGTCCTGGACCATGAAGCACGACCCGATCGCCCCCTCGCCGACGCGCTCGACGCGCAGCTGCTCGATCGCCACGCCTTCGCTCATCACGGGCAGGAGATCGCGTCCGTGCGCGGTGTAGATCGCATACGCGCCGGCACCGACGAACTGGAGCAACAGCTGCCCCATCGTCTGGATCACCTCGCGCGGATCGAGCGACGCGTGCAGCTGCGAACTCGCCACGTACAGACTCGCGAGATTCGCCAGCTCGCTTTCCGTGGCGGCGGCGCGCGCGAGTTCGACGCGGGCCTGGCGCTCGGCTTCTTCGCTGTGAATCAGCAGCGCCTGGCGTTCTTCTTCGAGCGTCTCGATCTTCTGGAGCAACTCGCGAATCGCCGTGTCGCTCTTCAACTGCATGCGCAGTCGCGTGTTGTCGTTCTCGAGTTCCTGCAAACGACGACGCGCGGCCTCGATCTCCTGAACGAGTTCGCCTGCGATCTGCCGGCCATTCTCGAAATACGACTCCAGCAGCTTCTTGCGCCGCGTGACGAGATCCTTCGGATCGCTCGTCTTCGTTGCTTTCACACTCGGATTGCCGGTCGGAATCGAACTGCGGCGCTTCTTGTCCATGAGACCTCGGGCGTGGCGAACTGTATCACGCCTGCAATTGCACCAACTTCGTGATCAACGCACTCAGCGGCAGAACCTGGTCGGCGATCCCCGTCCGGCGCGCCGCAGCCGGCATTCCGTCGACGATCGCACTCTCGGCTGACTCGACCCAGATCTCCGCGCCGCCGCGCTTCAGATCCAACAACCCGGTCGCTCCGTCGTCGCCCATGCCGGTGATGACGATCGCGAGCGACTTGCCGCCGAAGCCGACCGCGGCGCTGCGGAACAAGCGATCGACGCTCGGCGAGTACCGATCGCTCGAATCCATCGGCAGCACGCGCAAACGCGGAAGGCCGCTCGTCGGATCGACGTCGATCTCCGTCGCGCGCGCGCCAGGACAGATCCACACGCTGCCCGCTTCGACGAGCGAGCCGTCTTCCGCCTCGGCGACGCGCAACGACGCGCGGCGATGAAGTCGCTCGGCGAATGTGCGCGTGAATCGTTCGGGCATGTGTTGCGCGACGACGATGCCGAGCGGCGTGGTCGGTGGGAGCTTGCCGACGAGTTCGAGAATCGCCTGGGGGCCGCCGGTCGAAGCGCCTATCAACACGAGCCGGCGCGGTGCGACACGTGGCACGCCCGGGCGCGATGCTGCGCTTGCGGGTGCGGCGACCGCTGTGCGACTCGAACTGCTCTGCGTGAGCGCGTACGCCCCCGTGGTCGGTCGAATCGGCACGTTGCGCGACACCGGTCGCAGCGAGCGCACGACCTTCACCTTGGCAAGCAGTTCGTCACGCACGGTCGCGACTTCGGCGGGGCCGCCGCTCGGCCGCGCCACGAAATCGAGCGCTCCGAGTTCGAGTGCTTTGAAGACGTTCTCGCGCTGCGACTGGCTCGAGATCACGATCACGGGCGTCGGTTGCTTCGACATCAAGATGCGCAGGAACGTGAAGCCATCCATGCGCGGCATCTCGAGATCGAGCGTGATCAGATCCGGGTTCACCAGGGCCGTCATGCGCAGCGCTTCTTCGCCGTTCGCGGCCTTGCCGACGATCTCGATGTCGTCCGCGCCCTTCAACAGCTCGGCGATCGTCTGACGGTGAACCACCGAGTCGTCGACGACGAGTACACGCAACGGGCGTGACGCGCTCATCGAGTGCCTCCGGTGGGCGGGCCGGGGGGAAGCGAGAGATCCATGCTGCCGGACGATCGGCGGTACACAAGGTCGGTGCTGAGCATGACGGGTTCGAACGAAGTCGTTGTTCCGAGCAAGGACTCACTGTGCCCGAGCAGCAGATATCCGCCAGGAAGAAGTCGCCGATAGAACTGTTCGATTACCGATCTGCGTGCGGTCGGTTCGAGATAGATCAACACGTTGCGACAGAACACTGCGTCGATGCGCCCGATGAGCGCGACCCGCGCGGCGTCGATGAGGTTCAGTTGCACGAAGTGGCAGAGAGAGCGCACCTCACCGCTGATCGAAAGCCCCTCGCTCGTGGCATTGAAGTAGGCGCGCCGGTAGCGCTCGGGACACGCCCGGAACGACGATGGGCCGTAGGTGCCGCGGCGCGCATGCGAGATGACCCGGCGCGAGAGATCGCTGCCGAAGATGCGGACGTCCCACCCGCGCGGGATGCCGGCGTCGAGCAGCAGCATGGCGAGCGTGTAGGCTTCTTCACCGGTCGAGCATCCGGCGCTCCAGATCGCGAGCCGGCGTGACGCGGCGCGCGACTCGTAGAGCTGCGGGAGGATCTCGCTGCGGAACGCATTGAGTTGGTACTCCTCGCGCAGGAAGTACGTCTCGTGCGTGGTGATCGCCTCGGCGGCGTCTTCGACCTCGGTGACGCCGGCAGGATCGAAACGAAGATAGCGGTAGTACGCGCGGAAATCGCGGAGGCCGAGTGCGACCAGGCGTTCGCGCAGCCGGCGCTCGGTGTGCGAGCGCTGCTCGTCGGTGAGCATCACGCCGCAATACTTGAGGATCAGCTCGCGAATGAGCCGGAATTCCTCGACGCCGAGCACTGCGGTCGCCGCGTTCATTCGCCGCTGGCGCCTCCGGCAAGGGCGGCCTCGATCGCTTCGATCACCATCTCGTCGCGTTCGAGCGCGGCGCGTTCACGCAAGATCGCAACGGATGCAGCGTCGCGCATGTCGATCGAACGAACGGCTTCCAGACGCACCGCCCACACGTCGTGATCCAGCATTCCGATCGCCGCGCGCGATGCCGCGACGGGGTCGCGTGCGCGCAGTCTGACCAGCGCTTCGGCCGCGACGTCGGGATCACGATGGGTGCTGAGCCCGACGAGATCTTCGGTGGTCGCTTCGTCACCGAGGCCGTCGATCACTGCGAGCACCACGGCGGGATCGGGATCGTCGAGGGCGCCGAGAAGCAAGTGGCGAACATTGCCGCCCCGCTGCGCCAACGCGCGCGCGGCAGCTTGTCGAACGCGAGGTTCGGCCGCACGAAGCGACTGTTCGAGCATGTCCTGCCCGGCGCCGACCTGACCGAGCGCTTCGGCGGCCGCGGCTTGCACGTTCGGATCTTCGTCGGCGAGCGCGAATTCCAACGCGTCGCGCGCAGCGCTGTCGGGATGCACTGCGAGGGCACGCACGGCAGCGGCACGAACGGTCGCATCGGGATTCGTGAGCGCTTCACGCAACGGCTCGAGCGGCACTTCATGCCCCGCGGCCGCGACGATCGCGGCAACGAGCAATCCGAGTCGCGTGGTGAGCGGTGCGACTTCGGCGAGCGGAGCCGAGAGATCGGGATGCCGCGCGATCAGCGTCACGAGCGGGCGCGACAGTTCACTCGGATCGAGCCAACCCTGCGGGAACTGCAGCCGCGCGATCAATTTTCGCGCGTCGTCTTCCGCGCCGACGGACGCGACGACATCCCACGGCGCGACGCTGGTGTGCCCGTTCTCGATGGCGGCCCACGCGATTCGCACCAACTCGGGATGATCGCCGAACTGCGCGTGCTGAAGTCCCCAACGAAGCAATGCCTCGGTGGCGTTGGCGCCGAACGAACTCGCCGCGGCGAACGCATGCGGCAGCGCATCCGCGCGATACGAATCGAGTGCTTCGCCGGCGACCGCGCTGGTCTCGTTCGACTCGGTCGCGCGTAGCACCGCGACGATGGTCGGCGCTTCGGCGAGCATCCCGAGACACTCGATCGCCGCGCGACGCGCTTCGACCGCACTACCGCGTTCCGCGAGGTGCCCGAGCACGCGCGCGGCACCCGCTCGCGCCGCGAGCGCGGTGCGAATCGCATCGCGTCGACCGTGACGAGCCGCGAGTGCAGCAGCGATGGCACCCTCGCCCGAGATGGTCGCGTTGCGATCCGAAAGCGCCGCGGCGATGGCGGGGAGCGCACGAGGATCAGGGCACGACGCGGCCGCGCGAATGGCAGCTCGGCGACAGAGCGGATCGGTGAGCAGCGGCTCGAGTTGTGGCCACTGGAGGGTCTCCCCGCGCGTCGCGAAGGCCTGGAGCACGGCGAGACGAACCACGGCATCGTCGTGCGCGAGAGCATCACGGAGTGCCGCGCTCGCAGCCTGCCCTTCGATCCGTCCGAGCGCCTCGGCTGCCGCGTGCGCGATGTTCGGATCGGAGTCGTTCAGCGCCGCATTCATTGCAGGCACGCTGGCGTCGCCGCCGATGTCGGCGAGTACTTCGATGAGAAACCGCCGCGACGTGTCGTGCGTCGCTCGGTACCGCGCGAGCACCGATGGACCAGCGATCTGTCCGATGGTTCGCAGCGCTTCCATCGCCGCGTTTCTCCGCGCGACGTCGCCGGTGACGACCGAATCAACGAGCGGTTCGATGGCCGGCGCCGGATCACGCAAGCGCGCGATCGCATGCGCGACTTCACGGCGAACGCGCCAGTCGGCATCGTCGAGCAGCGGATAGAGATCCCCGAGCACGTGTACGACTTCACCCGGCGTGAGGGCCGCGACCGACTTGCGACGCTCCTCGGCTTCGGGATGACGAAGAGTCGCTTTCACGACGTCCCCTCCCCGAGCGACGCGGGCTTCAGGCTCGGTGTCGGCACCGCACCGCCGCCAAGTTCGACGGCGCGCGCGATGGCCATGAGATCCAGCACGAGAACGAGCGTGTTCGCGTGGACGTACACGCGCGAGAAACCTCGCGCGACGTCGTCGGGACCGAGGCGAGGCGCGGCGCGTTCGTTGGCGGAGGTCACGTTGAAGACCTCGGTGACGTCGTCCACCACGAGCCCGAGCCACGGCCCTTGCGGGACTTCTACGATCACCCACTTGGTGCGGCGCGTGGCGTCGGCGCCCGACATTCCGAAGCGCTTGCGGAGATCCACGATCGGCACGACGCGTCCGCGATGATCGGTGACGCCATGAACAATCGGCGATGAATGCGGGACCGACACGAGCGGCGCCGGCGCGATGATCTCGCGGACCGCGGGGACGTCGACCGCGAAGTATCCAGCGCCTACGTGGAAACCCACGAGGGGACGTTCGGGATCGGTGTTTCGCATTCGATGAGGTTCGGGCATGGGCTCCGGCCGCCGGATCTTGGCACGGAACGTCCGCGCCCCGTCGAGAACTACATTGCGAGTAATGCCGCGAGATCCAGCAAGATCAGCACTTCGTCGCTGGTCTCCACGGTCTCTCCGCGGAGGCCACGAATGCGGGGTCGTCCGATGCCCGCGACATGGCTTCCGAGATTGCCGCCGAGGACCGCGTTGGCGATCTCGATCTCTTGCGAACTCAATCGATACACTTGGGTCACTTCGTCGACCATCAATCCCAACACTTCGCCCGCGCCTTCGACGAGAAGAATGCGGGTGTGTCCGGTCGGCTCTTCGGGGGTGAATCCCAGGCGGCGGCGAAGGTCGATGACCGTGGTGATCTGACCGCGTACCGAGACGATGCCGAGCACGTCGGGACGCGCACGCGGCACCTCGGTGATGGGGGGCGGCTTCAAGATTTCGCGAACGAGCGTAAGCGGCAGCGCGAAGGTTTCGTCCATCGCGCGGAACCCGATGTACTCCTCGAGCGCGGTCGGATCCGCCGAACGAATCAGTTCGCGGCGACCACTCGGAAGCTGGCCGCCCGTCGCGGGGCCGGGCCAGAACGTGTCACGACGAGAGCCTTCCGCCACCTGTTACCTCGGCCAGTCGCCGCTCGCTCGCACCCGCGAGGACTTCCTCGAGGAGCGAGGCGGCATCGAGTACGAGACCCACGCGTTGATCACCGAGATCGGTCGCTCCCGCGAAGCCACGCACGCCCGCGAGCGAAGGCCCGAGGGCCTTGATGACGATGTCCTGCTGCCCGAACAATTCGTCGACGACGAATCCCACCCGACGTCCGCCGAGCGCGACCACCACCATGAACTGCCGTGTCGGCCGCGGCTCGTTGAAGCGGTGACCGAAGAGCCGATCGAGCCGGCAGAGCGGAAGGCTCTCGCCACGCAGCGACGTGATCTCGCGCCCCTCGATGGTGCGGACCTTCGCCTGATCGAGCACCGTCGCTTCGGCCACCGACGAGAGCGGCAGCGCGTACTGGCGACCAGCGACGCCGATGAGCAGCGCGCGAAGAATCGCGAGGGTGATCGGGAGCGTGATCGTGAACTTGGTGCCGATACCCGACTCGGATGACACATCGACGACGCCACCGAGGCGACCGATGTTCGTCTTCACCACGTCGAGACCGACACCGCGTCCCGAGAGATCGGTGACGTTCTCGCGGGTCGAAAAACCAGGGAGAAAGATCAGATTCAGCACGTCGCGTCGCGAGAGATCGCGCGCTTCTTCTTCGCGCACGATGCCGCGTCGGAGACCCGAGGTGAGCACCTTCGTCTCGTCGATGCCGGCGCCGTCGTCCTCGATCTCGATCATCACGTGATTGCCCGCCTGGTAGGCGTTCAGCGCGATGGTCCCCTCGGTCGGCTTGCCGATGCGCGTGCGCACTTCGGACTGCTCGATGCCGTGATCGATCGAGTTGCGCACGATGTGCAGCAGCGGGTCCGAGAGTTCCTCGACGATGAGTTTGTCGACCTCGGTCTCGCTGCCGGTGATGACGAGCCGGATCTCCTTGCCGCTCGCGCGCGAGATCTGACGAACAGCGCGTGCGAGTCGCTCGAAGACCTGACCGAGCGGCACCATGCGCACTTCGAGGATGCCGCCCTGCATCTCTTCGAGGTTGCGTTCGAACGCGCGATTCAACCGATGCAACTCGGTCGTGACGTCCCGCATGCCGGGGATCTGCCGAACACGATCGGTGAGCCGCGAGAGCGCACCGCGGACGATCGCGAACTCGCCGAGCACGTTCATCAGGTGATCGAGTCGCCGAATGTCGACGCGCACGCTGTGACTCGCGCGCTGCGACCCGCCCGCGGCCTTTCCGGCGGGTTCCTCGGGCTCGGGACGGGGGGCGATCGGCGTATTGCGCCTCGGCGGCACGGGCGTCGCGATGGCGTTCGAACCGGTGGGTGCCGAGATCTCGCTCTCTCGACGTGCCCCGATCGATTCACTGCGGTCGCCGCGGTCGCTCCGCGCGGCGGTATCCACCGGAACCCGCGGCGGGGGCGGAATGTCGCCGGTCGGATTCTTCGGCGGCGCGGCGGACAGATCGAGCGCCTGCTCCGATGGCGCTCCCGGTGCGCCGGTTCCAGCGGCTTGCGCGCCACGCCGCGGCACCGCCGAGATGTTCACGCCCGTCCCGTCGATCCGCGCACGCAGTTGATCGAGCGGCGCGGCACTGGCGAACAGGATGTCGAGTTCGAGCGAGTCGTCGCTGGTCGTGTTGCCGGTCGGGAGATACGTGATGATCTCGCCGAGGGGCTTTGCGTGTGACTTGAGTTCCTCGAGCCCCTTGTCGATCGAGGTCAACGGAAACGCCGCACGAATGCGGTAGAGCGGCGTGCCGTTCGAGATGTTGGTGCGAAGGCGATGCTCTTCGTACTCGGTGAGCACGTCGACGAGCCCGGCTTCGAGGTCGTACTCACCGAGCGGCGGCGCTTCCGAGACGTGCGCGACCGTCGGTTCGTTCAGCTCCGCGAGGAATGGTTCGAGTTCGGGATCTTCGTCGCGACCGAGCGATCGCGAGTTCGCGAGGAGTCGCCCGATGAGTTCGACCGCACGGAAGAGTCGATCGAGCAGATTCGCGGTGAGCTGAACCTTGCCGAGTCGCAGTTCATCGAGCTTGCTCTCGAGTTCGTGCGTGAGCTTCGACAAGCGATCGAGCCCGAACAGACCCGCGAGCCCCTTGAGCGTGTGGACGCCGCGGAACAGATCGTTGACCGTCTCCGGGTCGACGGCATTGCGGCGCAACGCGTCGTCGAGCATGAGCAGGTCACGCGCGAGGATGTCGACGATCTCCTGCGCTTCGCTGAAGAACTCGTCGCGCTGATCCGACACGGCGTTAGTTCCCCTCGGTGAGGAACGGGCGAACGATGTCGAGGAGCACTTCGGGCTTGAACGGCTTGGTGAGATACGCGTTCGCACCGAGTGCCATCGCGCGCTCGCGATCGGTCTCGCGACCCTCGGTCGAGATGATGATGATCGGCGTCGCGCGGTGCTGGCTCTTGCGGATGAACGAGATCAACTCGAGCCCGCTCAGGTCGGGCATGTTGATGTCGGTGACGACCACGCAATACGGCCCACGCGGGAGCATTCGCAGCGCTTCGAGCCCCGACGCCGCTTCGACAACTTCGACGGTCCCTTCGGACTCGAGCGTTGCGCGAACGTAGGCACGCATGGCGGACGAGTCTTCGACGATGAGAATGCGATCCACGGTGATGCGCGATGATACGCGAGACCGCGCGGATGGGTCAGGAATCGGCGGCTCGCCGGGCAAGACCGGCGGCAGATTTCACCGGAACGGCGGAAGTGCGGACGAGGCTTGAATGGGGGCGCGTGCACCGATGCACGGCCAATGGCGTACTCGGGCCCGCGTCAGCGCGGCAGGGTGGCGCGATTCTCGTGCGGCGACCCTGGAAGACACTTCGCACACGCACACAGCGATCGCAGGTAGCGATAGTCGTAGATGCCGCTGTTGTGCCCGTCGCCCCATCCGAAGTTCAGGCCGTAGTTACCGATCTCTTCGATCGTCTCGATCACGGTGTTCTGCCCGGGGATGAAGCGAATCGTCCCCGAATGACCCTGGCAGCCCGCACACGGGCAGTAGCCGCGAAGAAGCTCGTTCGGATACGTGCTCTTGTGCCCGTCGCTCCAATCGATCTCGGTGACGGCGCTGCCGCGCGGGGCGCGCAATTCGACGGGTGACGGATTCGCTTCTCGTGTGCTCATCGCGATGGATTCTCCTGCAGCATCTGGCGCTCGGCGTCGAGGTCGCGAACGCCGTCGGTGGCACCCATTGCGGTGACTGCGCGCGCGCCGACGACGCACGCGATCGAAAGAATCGATTGCCACGCGGATGGCGCGTTCCATCCGAGTGTTCCTGGTCGAATTCCGCGCACGACGAGCCCCGCGAGCAGCGTCCCCATGAACGCGTCGCCGGCACCCGTCGCGTCCATCACTTCGACACGCGGGGCTTCGACGCGAACGATCTCGCCGCCGACCGATGCGACGGCACCGCGCTCGGCGAGCGTGAGCACCGACACCGCCTCGCGATGTTTCGCCAACGCTCGAACGGACTCGATCGTGGGATCGAGTCCCATCGCTTGAAGGTCTTCTTCACTCGCTTTCACCAGACCCGCGCGTGCAGCGAGGGAAAACACTTCCGACTTCATCCGCGCGGCGTCATCCCACAGATGCGCGCGCACGTTGAGATCGAACGAGATCGGCACGCCGTGCGAGTCGGCCTGATCGAGCATCCAGCGCGTCGCGGTCGCCTTCGGTTCGACGACGAGCGCGCTCGACATCACCTGCATCCAGTGCGCGCCTTCGAGCGGCGAAGGACGCACGCTCTCGAGGTGCTCGCGCGCGAGCGCGAAATCGGCGCCCGCCTGGCGGTAGAACAAGAACGAGCGCGCTCCATCCGCGGCCACGCGAACAAAGGTGACGCCGGTACGGTTCGGCAATGTCACGATCGAGCCGACATCGACGCCGGCCTCGCGAAGCGCGGCGACGAGCCGATCTCCGTGCGCATCTTTTCCGACGGCACCGACGAAGCGACTCGCGGCACCGAGTCGTGCTGCGACCACGGCGACGTTCGCCGGGGCTCCACCCTGTCGCGGCACGAACGACTCGGCAGCCGACACGTCGCGCCCGAGCGGGACTGCGAAGAGGTCCACGATCGCATCGCCGTACGCGACGATCACGGGGCCTTCCTTCCGATCCCGGCGAGGTAGATCTCGATGCTTTCCCTCTTCGACGCCTCGGGCTTCATGATCCGCACGTCGTCGAAGAGCCCCCGCATCTTCGCGCGCACATCCTCGAAACCGTCGCCCTGGAAGATCTTCGCGAGGAACTTCCCGCCCGGCACGAGGACGATCGCGGCGATGTCGATGGCTCGCTCGACGAGTTCGACCGATCGCGCGACGTCGCCATCGCGGATTCCCGTCGTGTGCGGCGCCATGTCGGAAAGCACGACGTCGAACGCGCCGAGTGCCTTGAAGTCCTCCAGCGGTGCCGCGAGCACATCGAGAATCACCGCGGTCACGTGCGGCGGCACCGTCACTCGCAACGGGTTGAGATCGACGGCGACGACCTTCCCTCGCCCGCCCACCTTCGGCGCGACGAACTGCGTCCACGAACCCGGCGCGGCACCGAGGTCGAGCACGCGCGCGCCCGGACGGAGCAATCGCAGGCGGCGGTCGATCTCCTCGAGCTTGTAGACGGAGCGCGCCGCGAAGCCTTCCTTCTTCGCCTTGTGCGTGAAGTGGTCCGGGACGCGTTTGTAGGGCACGAGACGGCTCCGTTCGTTGCGAGCGCGATCGCCCTTCAGACTGAATGGAATTGGCGGACGAAGGGCATGAAAAAGCCCCCGTTCACGAATGAATCGGGGGCTTCGTCAGACGAACCGGACCTTACGCGTGGCGGCCGCGCTTGATCGCGCCGCGGACGACGACGGTCGAGTTGCGCGAGCCCGGAACCGAACCCGCGATCAGAACGAGGTTCTGGTCGGCGATGATCTTCGCAACCTTGAGGTTCAGGGTCGTGTGGTTCTTGTTCCCGTGCTGACCCGGCATCTTCATGCCCGGGATCGTGCGACCGGGGGTCATGTTGGTACCGATCGAACCGCCGTGACGCTTGTACTCGTGGGTACCGTGCGTGCGCACGAAGCCCTTGAAGTTGTGGCGACGGAACACGCCCGAGAATCCGCGGCCGCGGCTGACGCCCGAGACGTCGATGAACTGTCCTTCCTTGAGGACGTCCATCGCGCTGATCGTCTGGCCGACTTCGTACTTGGCGGCTTCTTCGGGCGAGAGGCGCAGCTCGCGGAGAACCCGCGGGAGCATCGCAACGTCTTTGCCCTTCTTCGACACGGTCGTCGACTGGACGCCGTTCTTCGCGAAATAGCCCTTACCCGGCTTGTTGACGGTCTTCTCGCGGCGCTCGCCGAACGACAGCTGGAGCGCGGTGTAACCGTCACGCTCGACAGTGCGCTTGCGGACGACGACGCAGGGGCCGGCTTCGACCACGGTCACGCGCGTAACCGAACCATCGTCGTTGAAGATCTGAGTGCAACCGAGCTTCTTGCCCAGGATTCCGGGGAGGGTGTTCATGGCGTTCCTGTATGAGGGGCGCGGAGAATACGCGGAACGAGTTTCACGTCAAGCGTTCCGTGGAGCCCGGTGGCTCTCGCGCGACGCCGAGATACCACGTGGACGCGATTGCGGCGGCCGGAAATTCGAGCTCGTGTCGGTCTGTCCCGCTCATGAGCCCAGAAGCCGAGCGCCACGAAGGGGGCGGTGTTCCGCGTCCGACGAAAGGTCGCCGGGCCCGAATCTCGGGAGTGGGCCGCCGTCGGCCTGAGCGCATTGCCGGCAGCGTTGACGCCGGAGAGACCCTCTGCGCATTTCGCGCGGGTCGATGGACGCCGCTGCTCGCAACTCGACCTCGCGTTTTCGCGCAGCGAGCGAACTCCTCGCTTCGGTGCACGACATCATCACGGACCGCCCGTTCGGTGCGATGCCTCCGCGATGGTCCGAGCGACGCGGGTGGAGCGAATGGCTCGCGAATCGTTCCGACGCAGAGGTCGCACACGCAGAGCGCGACGGTCTGGCTGCGATCCTTCGCTCGAGCACCGATGCGCCGAATGACCTCGCGGACCTCGCGCGCGTCAGCACCGAGATCGCCGATTTGCCGGTCTCGCACGGAACGCCGCGCGGCCTCGTTGCACGAGCGCACATCTCGGAACGAAAGCGTCGGCAAGTCGCTTCGTTCGCTGCGCTGGTGGGCGCTCTGCCCGCGCGCCATGCGCGCATCGTCGACGTAGGTTCCGGACACGGGCATCTCACCCGACATCTCGCCGAATCGCTCGGGATCGCGGCGCAAGGATGGGAGCGCGACGCTGCGCGCGTTGCGACTGCGACCTCCCTCGCGCGCGGTTCGAACACGACCTTTCACTGCATCGACGTTCTTCGCGACCCTCCCGCGCTGACCGAGCGCGATCTCGTCGTGGGCCTCCACTGCTGCGGCGACCTCGGCGATCGCGCGGTGCGGATCGCGTGTGATGCGAATGGGTCGATCGCCATCATCGGCTGCTGTCCGCAAAAGCGCATCGGTGACCGCGCGCCGCTCACCGACATCGACGGCGTCGCTTCGTCGCAACTCACCCTTCCACACGCGGCGCTCGGTCTCGCGAACGTGCGCGACGGTGGAGACGGCATCGAAGCAGATCCCGCGACGCGTATCCGGTCGCGCGTGCATCGCCTCGCACTTCACGCCCTTCTCGATGCCCGCGGAATCATCCTCGCCCCCGGCGAAGAGATGCGGGGCGTGAATCGCCGGACGGCGACGCTCGATTTCGAAGCGCTCGTGTCGAAAGCCTTCTCGGTGCGGTCCCTCCCTGCCCCGTCGGCCACGGTCGTTCGCGCCGCGGAACGCTCGGCGTGGGAGCGCTATGCGCGGATTCGGCGATGGATGCTTCCCCGCGACATGCTCGCGCGCGTCGTCGAGGTGTGGGTCGCACTCGATCGCGCGGCGTACTTGGAAGCGCACGGCTACGCGTGCGACGTGACGATCGCGTTCGATCGCGAGACGAGCCCGCGCAATGTCGCGATGGTCGGTGCGCCGCGATTCTGATTGCGCGTTGTCAGCGCGTCGAATCGCGCCGCGGCAGAAATCCCACGATCGTCAGCGTGATCGCCGCCGCCATCGCCGGCATCGCGATGAGAATCGCTTCACGCGCTTGCTGGATCGACACCAGCCAGTACGCGCCGAGTCCGACAGCGATCGCGCCGAAGATCACGAGCGCACGCCGCGCGACGATCGCCGCACACCACCCGACGCCCATTCCGAGCAGCCCCGCGAGCCCGACAAGTTTCGAATAATGCGCGCCGCGCACCCACTCGCCGAGAGCGCCCATGCCCACGAGCGGAAGCCCGAGAACGAGCGCGGTGATCGTCAGGCTACCGAACGATTCGCCCACGAATGGCCCGGTCACGAACGCGAGTGCCGCCATCAGCGCCGCAGCAACGTCGAGCACCGCGATCTCGAAGAGCGCGGGAACGTCCTTGTAGATCGCGCCGTGGATCCCGAGTCGCGCGAGCGCGACCCCCGCGTACACGGCCAACGCGAGCATCAGTTTCTTGGAAGGTAGTCGCGCGTTGGTCGGAGTGGCCATCGTTCAGTGCGGATACGGAATCCCCGTACCGGCGTGCGAACAATACCCCTCCGGATTCACGAAGCAGTACTGCTGGTGATAGCCCTCCGCGAAATAGAATGGCATCGAAGCATCGATCTCGGTGGTGATCGAATGCATGCCATGTGACTCGAGCAACGCGTTGTAGACCTCACGCGACGCGCGAGCCTGCTGCAACTGCCGCTCGTCGGTTGCGATGACGATCGAGCGATAGTTCGTGCCGCGATCGTTGCCCTGTCGCATCCCCTGCGTCGGATCGTGGCCTTCCCAGAAAACTCGCAAGAGATCCGCGTACGAGATGCGCTGCGGATCGAACGTCACCATCACGACCTCGGCGTGACCGGTGCGCCCCGTGGTGACTTCTTCGTACGTCGGATTGCGAGTCGTTCCGCCCGCGTACCCGACCGCCGTCGAGACGACGCCCGGGAGATGAAAGAAGTGCTCTTCCGCGCCCCAGAAACAGCCCATGCCGAAGATCGCGCGCTGCATCCCGGCGGGCTGCGCATCGAGCGGCGTGTTGAAGACGAGATGGCGCGGCGGCAGTCGCATCGGTGTCGCGCGTCCCGGGAGAGATTCTTGCGGAGTCGGCAACCGCATGAGGTGGTCGCCGTGTGCGATCGCCATCGGAATCGCGAGCATTCCCGCCGCGAGCAATCCGGTCACTCCGACGAACCGCGCTGTCTTCGTCATTCGATTCATCACGCCTCGCCCGAGTGCCTACGCACGCCGGGTGCGAGTGGTTTCGCTCGATCGCATTGGAGCAGTCCCGGTAGTGTCGGCGCCATGGACAGGCTGCTTCTCGTCGCGTGCCTCGCGGTCGTTACGGTTGCTTGCGGCGCACGTTCGGAACTCGTTGCAGGTCGTCCGAACGAGGACGTCGTCGTGGCTGCCGAGGACGCCGGTTCGCCGTTCGTGCCGCCCGACTGCGGCGTTCCGATTCAACCGGGGACCGTGCGATTTCGCCTCGACGGAGTGGTCGGTCGCGGCGCCGCGGATTCGTCGGGAAACATCTACGTGCCAGTCGCGACACCCGATGGCGGGCGCGGCGTTCGTTCGGTCGATCCGTGCGGGAACCTTCGTTGGGAAACGGCGGTGCTCGGTGGCGCATCCACGCGCGACGGAACAGTGCGACTCACGACGCGCGGCGAAGTGCTGCTCACCGATGTGCGTGGAGATCGCGGCGTCCAACACGTCGCGCGGCTCGACAGCGACGGAACGATGCGCGGGTTCGTCGACACCGACACGGTCGCCGCGCGGACGATTGCGGTGCCCGTCGGCGACGGACCGATCATCGCAACGGTGGGAGCGAGCACGCGACTCGTCGACCAACTCGATCGCTTCTCGTTCGACGCAAGGCCCATCGATCGCATCACGGACTGGTCGAACGCGAACGAGTGCGCCGTCTCGAACGGCATCATCGGATGTCACGAACGTGCATGGGAGATCGCCACGTCACGATCGCTCTGGCGTCGCGAGTTCGAGATTCTCGACGGAACGCTTCGTCACGTCGTCGGAACGGCGATCGTCGGCGAGCGCGTCTACAGTTTCTTCTTCGGCATCTCGAGCTTCGTGCTCGAAGCGAACAACCTTCGCACCGGCGCAAGCGTGTACCGCGCGATGCTTGCTCGCAGCACGACCGGGCAGCAGCAAATGCTCGCAGGCGCGCCGGTGGTTCGTGCCGACGGCGAGGTGTTCGTCTACCTCCGCGTCGGCGGTCCCGGAGGGCGATTGATCGAAGTGTCGCCGAGCGGCGCGATCGTGCGGACGGTCTCGGCGGAATCGTCGACAGAGTACTTCGACGACGCGGGGAGCGTCGCACTCGGCGCGGACGGAACAGTGTTCCTCGCGGTCGGATCCGCAGTGACGGCGTTCGACGAAACACTCCACGAACGATGGCGCCTCGCGACCGGCGAATCCGTCGACCGCGCGTGGACGATGCTCACGCCCGCCGGCGATCTGCTCGTTCACACCGCGTCGAATCAACTGCTCGCGATTGCGTCGGGCTCGCCCGGATTGCCCGCGGCGGGATGGCCACTCGGCCCCGGCGACGCGCGCAACGGCAACGCGCGCTGAATCCCTCGACGCGCGCGATGGCCGTCATTGCCGGACGCGACGCGACGGTGTTGCATCGCGTTCGATCAAAGGAGGTGCGCGATGAAACAGCGACGACTCGGTACGTCAGGCTTCGAGGTCTCCGCCATCGGTCTCGGTGGCATGTGTCTCTCGATTGACGGTAGGCCCTCGGAAGCCGACGCGATTCGAACCATTCACGCATCGCTCGACGCGGGGGTCACGTTGATCGACACGGCCGACG
>CBIHQZ010000026.1:0-16377 GCA_966212315.1 uncultured Myxococcales bacterium | reverse complement strand
CAACTGGCGCGACTTCGTGCTCCCCGGCACGACCCACGTGATGCTCGGCGACGCGCGCACGCTGGCCGCGGGCGACGGGCAGACGCTGCGGGGATTTCTCGGCGCGTGGGCGAGCGACGATCCCACGTGGCACAGCTCGCATCCGTGACGTCGCGACGCGCGATCAATACGTGTCGACGTCGCACCGCACGCGAATGCCGATGCCGTCGTACGACACCGTGACGTTCTCGATGCGCCCCACGTCGCCGGCGAGTCGGTAGACATCGATGGGTTGCCCCGGGAACAACTCGACCGGCGACGGCATGTGATCGCAGTGGCCCGGACGATAGGCAGCGCGTTGCTCGACCTCGTTCATCACCAGCGAGAGCAACACGAGGTGACCGTCGCGTGCGCGCGCGAGAACCCGCCGGACGCTGTCCTCGCCGAGCCAGCCCGCGGCGACGAGCGTGACGCGCCCGCCATCGGAAGCGCGGGCGGCTACGTCGATGCGACCGCCCCGCGCGAGATCGCCGACCTCGCATGCCAACACGTCGACGGCGTCGCGAGCGCCGTTGGGTTCGAGCGTCACCATCCGCTCCGTCGCAGTCGGAGCAGAGCTGTCGTTGCAGCGTCGGACATCGGCGCCGAGCATGAGGCGAATCGGCTCCGCATCGACGCGAGTCCACGCGTGGCTTCGCATCGCCGCGTCGAGCGCGGTGCGATAGCGGGCTGCGTTGATCTCGTTCACTTCGTTCGAGACGCTCGCGAGCGGCGGCGCATGACACGCGGTCATCGCGACCACGACGAGAAACGGCGCCCACCCTGCGTCCTGCTTCGACATCATCCGTCCCGCCGCTCCGCTCCCCTCCGAAACGTAAACTTAAACCTAAACGTAAACGGAACGCCCCCGCGCCCCGCCATCACCCATCGACACCACCCCCGCCCCGATGATTCGCTCTTCGCTCCCCCGCATGGACGACTTCACGATCCTCGCGTCCTCGACCCGCACGCTGCACGCGCTCTCGCTCATCGCAGGCCTCGCACTCATCGCAGCCGCCGCGTGGCTCCTTCGCCGCCGACTCCACGCGAGCAGCGACGACACGTCAGGCCCGGGCTCGGTGCCGTTGTCGGGCGCACTCTTCATCGCTGCGATCCCGTTCGCGCTCGGCATCGGCCTCTTGTGGATGCCCTTTCAGTTCGTGCGCACGGTCCACGTCGACAGCGACGCGTTCGAACTGCGCTACCCGTGGCCGCGATCGCCGGCGCGATTCGCGACGCACGATCTCGATGCGCTACTGCTCGTCGAGAGTTGCCAACTCCTTCGCAGCGGATGGCGCACGCGCTCACTCCTCGAACTCACCCTGCGCTCCGGCGCGCGCGTCGACGCGATCGAAGGCGATCGCGAGACACTGGTGTCACTCGCCGAGCGCCTCGCGCACGACGCGTCGCTGTCGCCGCACTACGAAGCGCGCAATCGCGAACTCGCGCGTGGTGCGTGCGTCACCGAGTCTCCGTGGCCGCCGTCGAGTGAAGCGGCTGCGCCGTAGTGCCTTCGCTCAGGGGCGCGGGGGCAACACCTGCAATGTTGCCACCGGCGTCGACCATGACACCGCACCCGTCGCGCGATCGACCACCGACACATCGCGCGGCATCGCGTACGACTCGGTGGATTGAAAAGCACGCAGCACCACGGCGCGCGTGCCCGCCATCCACACCCCCGCGGTCACCGGAATCGAGCCGGCCGGCACCGCACCGAGCGTGACCGGGACGGGCGGGTGTGATTCATCGGCTAGCGCGTACGATCGCGCACCCGGGCTCGCAGTGCGCGTCTCGACCCAGTAGACACCGTCGCCGGCGTAGTACACCGGCGTCCCGCGGCTCGCGCCCAGCGACGCAGGCGGCGTGCGCGCCGCACCGTGCGTAACGATGTACGAACCCTCGGTGACCGTTCCACTCGGCGTGATGCGCAGCGATCCGCAGTCCTCGTGATGAGCCGCTCGCGCCTGTTCTTCGGAGGGCGCGATGCCGCCCATCCACGACGTGGCCGCGCTCCAGTTCACCACCACGTCGGCGCCGTCGATCGTCGCGCGCACCGTCTCGGCACTCTCGGGATCGTTCGTCGCGAGCAGCCAGTCGGGAAGCGGCATCGGTGGCGAGACCGTCTCGTGCCCCGTCGCCACGTCGATGCTGACGACCGTGCGTTGCGTGTAGCGTCGATACGCGGACTGCGGCTCGCGACGCCACAGCACGACACGGCTCGCATCGGCGTAGAGAATCCCGCCCGTCCCGCTCAGCGCCGCGATCTGGCGCGTCGACGGTAGTTCGCGAATGACGATCTGCTGATTCGCGTCGCGCAGTGCGAGGGTGTCGCGCGACACGAACACCGCCGGGAGCGTTTCCCCGCGCCGCTGCGTGTCGGACAGGTCCGCGGGCAACGCTCTCGCAACCGCGGGCCCGCGAATGCGGCACATGTACTCCGCGCCCGAATCGAGCACGACGCGACGCGACGGGACGGCGGTAGCGCGCCGGTTCGACGGAGTGGTCGCCGGTCGACCGCGCGTCTGCGCGAACACGCCGTGAGCAGTCGACGCCAACAGCATCGCGGCGAAGAGCGCGCGGGCTGCGCGTGGGCGGGCGGATTTCATGGATGGAACCTCACGGGTGCCCCGATCGTACGGGCTCGGCTCGCAAACCTGCCCCGTGATTCACCACGCGCGACGCGGGCCGGGTCGCGTCCGTCAGCCCTGCGGTGTCGGGGCGCTGACCCAACCGACGCTCACGTCTGCAGACGCCGTGCAGGTGGCGTTCTGCTCGAGTTCGCCGGTCATCAGACCGTAGTCGGGTTGATACCGAAGCTGTGCACATGCCGTCGGTGTGACGTCATAGAGGTACAGTCGATTCTCTCCCTCCATCGTTTCGTACTGTCCCGAGCTGACCATCACTTCTGCACCGGCGGCCCCCTCCCATCGCGCGAGCGCATGATCGCCGCGAGCACTCGCGACGGCCGCGGGGACGAACGCGCGACCGAGGCACATGACCTGGCGAGGCGAACTCCCCACACGCTCCCAGCATCCGAAGATGGTGGACTCCTGATAGGTCTGGTTCGAAGCACACGCGTGCTCGCAAGACGTGCGCATCGTCGTGCAGGTGTCTTGATTTGCAGCCGCTCCGGCGCTCACGCATGCATCGATACGAGAGCGTCCGAACACGCGAACGACATCCGTACTCGGTGCGGCGCAGGCCATCGTCACGACCTCGCAGGGGGTCGGTCCACAGGCCGCGAGAGATGTCGCGAGGCATAGCAACGACAGGAGCCATTTCTTCGGGTGCATCGTCCGATAGCGTCGGTGGGGTGCGTCGCGAGTGTCAACACTCGTCGGCGTCGACGCGCCACACGGACTCCAGCTACGAGTGCCACGGATCGTACGAGCCGAAGTTCCACACGTGCCCTTCGGGATCGCGCGCCGAGTACCCGCGGTTGCCGTAGTCCTCGTTCCGCAGCGATTGCACGATCTCCGCACCTGCTGCGCTCGCGCGCGCGAAGTGCGCATCGGGATCGCTCACCACGACATAGATGCCGCCCGTGGTCGGTCTGCCCTTTTCCGCCGGCCCGACGAGGCGCCCGTAATCGTCGTCGCGTGCGCTGCCGCACATGATCATGCCGTTGCCGTGCACGAGCTGCGCGTGCGCGATGGTGCCGTTCTCGCCGGGGACGACGAGGTGCTTCGTGAATCCGAAGGCGTTGCAGAGGAACTCGATGGCCGCGGCCGCATCGCGATAGCGAATGCCGGGGATGACAGTGGAACTCATGGCGCGCATTGGACGGCGCTCGGTGCGCGCCGTCCAGATGCGCGGCGGACTCAGCTCAGTGCGCGCTCACGCGACGGCAGCTGACTTCGACCGAGTACCCGTCGGGGGCGCGGCTGTAGATCATCGTGCCGCGATTGTTCGTGTCGACGTCGCTCACCGCGATGCCGGCGTCGCGCAACTGCGTGTGCATCCGATGAACGGTGTCCACGTCGCCGACGAGAAAGCCGAGATGAAATCCCTCGGGATACGCGGGCGCATCGTGGCGCTGGAGAACGAGCGTGAAGCCTTCGCCGTCGGTCATGATGGCAATGGCGGGGGACGTTCGCGACGTCTGCAGTTCGAGGCCGAAGCGCTCGAAGTACGTAACGGCGAGCTGAACGTCGCGGGCCTGGAGATCGAGATGATTGAGACGCATTGGTGAGCAACCCTTCCGGGCACACGTGTGCCCTTAGGGCCGTGGGTCGCATCCCGTACTGGGAGGACAATGGTCGCGCACCATCGCGCGAGTGACCGGGGCTCACCGGACCGGTCTGCCGTTTTTGGGCCGCGGATGAAATAGCAGGCTCGCTTCGGAATCGCTAGTGCGAGAACGCCCGTGCTCACTCCAGCGCTGCGGAGGCCGCCGGCCGATCGCGCTCGAGACCGCCGTCGAGCGGGGCGCGGGTGAGGCGGTTTGCGAACGTCGACAGGGTGTAGGCGGCGATTCCGACGATGACATCGAGCGCTTGCTCGCCGGTGAATCCTGCCGATTCGAACGCATCGAGCGCGTCCGGCGGGACGGCGCCGCGCTCGCGCAGTGCGTGGACGGTGAACGCACGCAGCGCTTCGAGTCGCGCATCGTCCAGCGGCGTGCCTTCGTGCAAGGCCTCGATGCGTCCGGCCGGGGCCTTCATCGCGCGCAGGATTCGCGAATGCATCGCGACGCACAGTTCGCAGCCGTTCTCGCGGGCGACCGTCATGATCACGACTTCACGTTCGATCGGCGAGAGCGTGCTGCGTGCGAATGCCGCAGTGAACGTGCCGAACGCAGCGAGCGCAGTGGGTGAGTTGGCGAGGAGCCCGAGCGCGGCCGGGAGGCGGCCGAATTTTGCCCGCGCGGTTGCGAGCGCCTCGCGTGCCGCGGGTGGCGCACTTTCGACCGTGTGCGAGGTGAACTGCTGCGGAATGAAATGATCCATCGGTCTGATCTCCATCTGGTTGTCAATACAACTATATGAACGCACTGAATCGAACGGCCCTGTCTGCAACGTCGGCGACGGCTCAGCCTTCGAGGTTCTCGAACACGTGCCGAAGGGTTCGGCGGGTCGCCGCAAGGTCGGCGGCGCTCACCCCCGCGAGCATCCGACTGACGATCTTCTCCACGACCGGTACCAGCTTCCGCTTGAGGGCGCGCCCGTCGGGCGTGAGGTGCACGAGACGCGTGCGCCCGTCGTCCTCGTCGTCGCGGCGCTCGACCAGACCGCGTCGTTCGAGCGCGTCGATCATGCGGCTCATCGTCGGCTTGTCGCGGAAGGTCGTCTCCGAGAGGTCGTTCTGGGTGCGACCGTCGCGCTCCCACAACCGCACGAGCACCGCCCATTGCTCTGGCGTCAGCTCGACGCCCTTCTCGCGGAACGCCCGGTACATCTCGTTGCGCTGCGCCTGGTAGACCCGGTGAACCCAGAAGGCGAGAGCGTTCTCGAGGACGATGCCGTCGGCGGCGAATTGATCGTGCATGGCGTGGATGGAATGTGCGGCCGGAGCGATTGGTTGTCAATGCAACTAGTCAAGCCGACGGCGCGCAGGGACATGCCCCTCTTCGGACGACGCCTGCGTTGGACCGGCGACTGAAGCCACGGCAACGCCTCCGAACCCTCAGCCTCGTGAGGCTCGCGATGTCGCATCGAACACACCGGTGGTCTCTTCCGAAGAGATCGAAGGCAACTCGCAGTCACCGCGAGCTTCGCGCAGGCGAAGCTTAGGAGTCGTTGCCCGCGGGTTCACCCGCCGGGAATCGGAATGCGTCACCAGGGGTAGCCACCGCCGCGCCAGTTGAGGAACGACCCCGACTGCGCGAGCGTCGCCCCGTCGATCTGCGTGAGCATCGACCGCACCGACTCGTTCGCGCTGATCGCCGCGCCGGCGCCGCCCATGTCGGTCTTCACCCAGCCCGGGTTGATCACGACGCTGACGACGCCCGCATCGCGCAGATCGATCGCGAGCGAACGCGACGCCATGTTCAACGCCGCCTTCGACATGCGGTACGCGTAGAAGCCGCCACTCTTGTTGTCCTCGATCGAACCCATCCCCGAGGTGAGATGCACCACCCGCGGTGACTTCCCGCGCGCGAGTCGGTCGCGCAGTGCGAGCGTTACGCGCAGCGGGCCGAGCGCGTTGATCTCGTAGGTACGCAGCGCCTCGTCGAAGTCCATCGAGTCGACGCGTTGCGCAGAGCCGCCGTACACGCCGGCGTTGTTGATCAGGAGATCGATCGGCTCGCTCCCGCACGCGGCGGCGAACGACGCGACGCTCTTGCCGTCGCCGATGTCGCACGCGTGGATCGCGAGCGCGCCCTTCGACGAGGCAGCGAGCGCCTGCAATTCGTTTGCGCCGTTCGGATCGCGCGCGCCCGCGACGACCCGATCGCCGCGCGCGAGCAGCTGCTTGACGAACTCGAGACCGATTCCCCGATTGGCACCTGTGACGACGCTTCGCATGGCGCGATCGTAGCGTGGCGCGCGCAGCAGGCGACTCGGTCGCGAGCACCGCGCGTCCTGCATCATGGGCGGACACGCGCGCATCGAGAACGGTCGCTCGCAGCGCGTACCGTTGCGACACCGTGGCAAACGCGCCTGGGCCGCGCTAGCCATGCAACCGATGGCACACGACACGGATACCCAAGGATCCATCTCCGGCGCCGCACTTCACGCGCAGATGCATGCGATCCAGAAAGCGCTCACGTCCGCGCAGCACGCGGCGATGCTGTCGCGTCTCTCGCCGAGCGACCGCGAGACCCTCGCGGGGCTCACTGCCGTCGGCTGGGCGCCGATTCCGCTGGCCGACCGCGCGATGCAAGCTGCCGCCGAGAGTGCCGAGCGTGCGCACGACGAGTTTCGCGATGCGATCGTGCGGGCGTCGATCACCGAGAACTACAAGACGATCTGGCGCGTGTTCCTCGCGATCACGAGCGACGAAGCGTTGATCTCGCGCACGAGCACGATGATCCATCGCGCTTACGATCGCGGCACCGTGGCGGCGCGGATGGTCGAAGCGGGGCGCGCGATGATCACGGTCGACGCGTGGCCCGACATCCCCGACCGTGCGTTTCACGGACTGCGCGTGGCGACGCAGACGGTGCTCGAGTTGTCGGGTCGCAAGAACGTCGCGGTGCACGCATCGCGCGCCCCCGCCGGCGCGACCTTCGACGTGCGTTGGCGACGCTGACCGCGTGAGACGTACGGCGCACGCGAGGTGGCATTGGTTGCAACGACAACCATTTCATCCGTCTGCTTCGTGACGACCACCCGGGCCGTCGATTCGCTCATCAAGCGATGAGCTGACAATCGGGCGGACATTGCTCGTACGAGCATGTCGTCAGGCAGAGCGTCCCGTCCTGTCGATGGCACTCCACCGGGAACGAGCAGTACGTGCATCCCGCGCTGCATTCCGTGGCGGAACACGCGCGCGACGGGCGACACACGACGCCGGAGTTCGCCTGGGTAGGGAGGCAATACGAGACGAACGGCTCGGCATCGCACGATTGCGGAACGTCGTCTGGCGGCGCGTCGACTGCGACGACATCGGGCGTGACGCTCGAGGGGTTGCACGACACGGTCGCGAGGAGCGTGACGCTCAGTGCGGCGGGGATGCGCAGGCGCGGCATGGCGCGAGTGTACGACGGTCTTCGCGAGGGCGTCGGGTAGGGTACCGGCTACATCGTCCAGTCCGTGTCGCTGATGCAGGCCGAGAAGTCGTAGCTGTGACCGGGCGAACCGCCGTCGACCTCGATCGGCAGCCAGAACTTCCCGCTGTCGGCGGGGTCGCCGTAGAACGCGTCACGACGTGCCATCACGACCCGATGTGCGCGCGCCCTTCGCCCGCTCCGCACGCGCTTCGCGCGATGCACGCTCGCGTTTCGAAAACGCAATGGTAGCGCTTCATCTCCGCCCGGAGGCGCCGATGGACCGTACAGGGACCGGTGTCCGGTCGAAGGGGTGAGCGCGATGCAATTCGTTCCGTTCGAGAAGGGGATCGAAGTCAACGGCCAGACCGTCTACGCAATCGTCGACGGCATGGGGGACTTCAAACAACTCGCGAGCAAGTTCCTCCTCGCGGAAGGTCTCGGCGAGCGCGGCGCGGCCGGGCTCGCGACGATCAAGCCCGAGGGCTGGTACTCGCAGGGCGCGTGGCTTCGCGCGTTCGAGAACATCGCGCGGCAGATCGGCGATCCGGTGCTCTTCCGCATCGGGCTGGCGATTCCGAAGAACGCCAAGTTCCCGCCATGGGTCGTCGACGTCGAGAGCGCGATTCGATCGATCGACATCGCGTATCACATGAACCACCGCCGTAACGGCGAGGAGATGTTCAACCCGAACGAAGGGACGATGCGCGAGGGGATCGGCCACTACGGCTGCGATCGGGTCGCGGGTCGCAACATGATCATCTCGACCTGCAACAACCCGTACCCGTGTCACTTCGATCGCGGAATCATCACGACGATGGCGCAGAAGTTCCAGGTGAGCGCGAAGGTGGTGCACGACGACGCGGCGCCGTGCCGGAAGAACGGCGCCGAGAGTTGTACGTACATCGTGACGTGGAACGCTTGAGATCGAAGCGGTAGCGCGCGGCTGACATCGCTGCGCGCGCGACGATCACATCCCGCAACCGCCCGGGGTGACGCCGTCGCACCAGACGAAGTACGCGGTGCGAACCTCTTGCCCCATCGCCGGGCGATAGGTCGCGCCGCGGAAGACCAGCGCGCGCGAACGCTCTTCGTAATCGAAACCGTCCGAGCGCGAACGCGGGACGAAGCGTCCGTCGACACGCGCACGGAGACTCGCGCTGATCGGGTCGGTCGGAAGGATGAACTCGCTCGCCGCGCCCGCGACGGCGTCGACGATGCGCACCATCGCCGCTTCGACCTGCGCTTGCGCCACGCTGTCGGCGACGTTGATCGGGATGAACGCACCGCTGCCGCGCGTGATCACGCAGTTGCAGAGATTCGGAATGCTCGGGCACGGCGCGCGCTCGTTCACCGGCACCAATCCGAAGGGCACGATGCTTCGCATCTGGAAGAACTGGGTGATGTTGGTGGTGACGGTTTCAACCCCCATGCCCCACGGCGAGGGCGGCGTCCCCGTGTCGAAGTACCGGTTGTAGTCGTTGCTGCCGGGTTCGTCGGTGACGAAGAACGTGACCACCGCGGCGTTCGGTCGCAGCAGGAAGTCCGGATTGGTCTCGTGAAGCACGTCGCGACGCCGCTCGAATTCTTTGATCACTTCGACCGCGGCCGCGATCGGTTCTTCGTCCGAGCCGCTCACGCGGAACGGTCGCTGCGTGTCGCCGCCGTTGCCTTGATACGCCCGCTCGGTCACTTGGAACGCCATCTGCTGCGCGCCGTTCGGATCGCTTCCCGAGATCCATCGGAACGCCGGCGGACCGGTGAGCACCGGGCGCATATGCCCGGCCTGGAACACGCCGACGCGGAAGTCGACGCCCGCCAGACGCAAGTCCGAGAAGAAGCGCTGTGCGGTGTTGCCCACGCGCTCCTGGTCGTCGTTCATCGAAGCCGATGTGTCGACCAGCCAGAGGAAGTCCGCGAGGATGCTGCGCGTCGCGGTGACCGCGTGACAGCGCACCTGCGTGGTCGCGCCGGTGCGCGCGATCGACGTGCCGTTGGCGAAGTCGTTCACGCGAATAGCGGTCTGCGTGTTCGCATCGTCGAAGGTCGCGACCGGTGACACCGCGACGAGCGTGATGATGTGCGCCGTGTCCTGCCGGAGGATGCTCACCACTTCGACATAGAACTGCGACGCCGGCGTTTCGACGGTGGGATTCGCGGGCGGCGAGATCGACGCGATGGCTTGCACCGATCGGTCGCGCAACGAACCGGGCGTGCTGCTCGTATCGACACGCAGCGTGCTGCGCCGGATCGGATGTTGATCGTGCGTGGTGGCGCTGCGACCCACGAGCACCGCGGTGGTCACCGATGATCCCAATGCGTTGATCACCGCGCTCTCGGCACGTTCGCCTTCGCGTGCGAGTGCCGTCATCGGGTCGGAGAGATTCTCGCTGGTGGTGCGCTCGATCGTCGCCGTCGCGACGCGCGAGATCGGATCGTCGGCCACGATCACGCCGCTGTTCGCACTGCCACTCGCGGTGCGCGGATCGTGGAACACCGTGTCGTACGCGACCTGCGAATCGCCGCCCGGAATCTGCACGATCTGCGGTTCGGTGATCGCGTAGCCGGGGCACTCGGGGTCGGGCGGATCCGCGATGACGACGATGCTGCACGGAAGCCGGCCGCCGTCGGCGTACGGCGTGGGAATGGTCGCGGTGATGTCGTACTCGCCGACGCGATCGGGGGTGACCGCGGCGAGGAGACTGCCGTCGGAAAGAATCGATGCGCGCGAACCGTCGGGGCGACTGTCGAGCGTCCACTCGACGCCGCTCTGCACGAGCACGTCGGTGTCGGGACGAATGCTCACGACGAATCCGAGGCGCGTGCGGATGCGAACCGGATAGCAACGCACCATCCGCGGAACGACCGGGATGTCCTGCACGTCGGTCACGTCGGTGGCGTCGATGACATCGGGCCCGGCTTCGATATCGGGCGCTTCGAGTCCCGTCTTCGATCCGCAGGCCGCGACGAGCCACGCGGTGAGAATGAGGAGGCCGAGACGCCGAAGCGTGCTTTTCGCGGGAAGAATGGGCATGGGGAAGGTCCGGAGAGACGTGACGGAGGCCGTTCGCGATTGTACGCGCGATGGTGCGCGGATGCTCCTTTCGGGGCCGGTCCTGGCTGACCTCACGCCCGCTGCCGCGTGCCCCTCTCCCTCCGACGCCACCCGTGACGGACGAACGCTGGCGTCGTCGAGAGAGGGGCTGGAACGACGGTTACCGGCGTTGGAACTGGCGGCGTGAATCGCCAGGTGCGGCGTGTGGTGCAAGCGCGAAGCTCGCGCGCGAGATCGTCAATGCGAGGGGCGGACCGGGCGCTCGATGCGTCGTCCGCTCCGCACGCACCACGCCATCAACGTTCCAGCCCCTGTCTCGACGACGCCTCGGGTACGCGCGATTCGCGCGGGCGTCGGAGGGAGAGGGGCAGGCGGCAGCCGGGGTGAGGTCTCACCGTCCCTCACAACCCCGGCATCGACTCCACATCCCGCAGCGCCGCCAGCAACGCGTCGTGAATCACGCCGTTCGACGCCACCAGATCGCCGCTGCGCACGTCCGCGGCACCGCCGTCGAATCCCGAGATCCTTCCGCCCGCCTCGGTCACGAGCAACGCGCCGGCCGCCAGATCCCACGGCTTCAACTTGTGCTCCCAGTAGCCTTCGTACGTCCCGTCGGCGACGAGACACAGATCGATCGACGCCGCGCCGCAGCGCCGGATCCCTTGCGCGTAGCGCTTCTTCATCTCGACGAACGCACGCAGGTTGTTCTGCTCGCTGGTGCGGCGGTCGTAGGGAAAGCCGGTGGCGAGAAGCGAGCGGTCGACCCGATCGATGGCACTCACAGCGCAGCGCTCGCCGTTGCGCGTCGCACCGAGTCCGCGCGCGGCGGTGTACGTCCATCCCAGCGCGGGCGCGATCACTACGCCGAGTTCCATCACGTCGCCGCTCATCACGCCGATCGAGACCGCGAAGAACGGATGGCCGTGAGAGAAGTTCGTCGTGCCGTCCAAGGGGTCGCAGTAGACAATCGGACGTTCGCCTGACGCCGTGCCGCCGGCTTCCTCGGCGATCACGTCCCACCCTGGAAACGCCGCGGAAAACTGCGCGCGGATGTGGTCTTCGGAGGCGCGATCGAACTCGGTGACCAGATCGATCTCGCCCTTGAACTCGAGCGCGCGGATCGGCGTGCGATGACCTTTTGCGAGAATCGCGGCCGCGCCTCGCGCGATTTCCTCGACGCCGGCAAGCGCCTCGCGCCGTTCGGAAAGAGACAACATCGGCCGAGCACCGTACCATGCGGTAAGTGCGTTTCGGCGTCGTGCGCGATGTAGTGGGAGATCGAAAACCGGCGCAGCTCGCGCGGCTTCGTGCGGCCCTGACCGCAGGGTTCGACGAGGACGTCGAGCTGGTGGTGGCTGATAGTTACGCGGCGCTGTTGCAGCTGTTCACGCGCGGTGGCGTCGAGGCCGCATGGCTCACCCCCGCGATGGTGGTGGAAGCGTCGCGACGTGAGCGCCTCTCCCTGATCGCGGGGTCGTTGCGCGCGGGTTCGACGAACTATCACGCGACGCTCGCGATACGCGCCGACAGCGGGATCACGCGGCTCGAACAGCTCGCCGAGCGGCGGGCCGGATGGGTCGATCCGTGGTCGGCCGCGGGGTATCTATTTCCGCGCCGGATCTTGCGGGACGCGAAGATCGACCCGGCCTCGGTGTTCGCGAAGCAGCGCTTCTACAGCAGCCATCCGGCGGTGCTCGAAGCGTTGCGCGCGGGCGAGATCGACGTCGCCGGGACGTACCTCGATCGCTCCGGACTTCTGCGACCGGCTGGCGACGACGCGGCGAACGGGCTCGTGTCGATCGGGACGAGCGCGTCGATTCCGAGTGACGCCCTCTGCGTCGGTCCGGGTGCGAACGCGAAACAGCTCGCGTCGATCGAGGCGAAGCTCACCAGCGACCGCGCGGCCGAGCTCGCGTCGACATTGCAGGCCGACGGCTTCGTGACGCGCCCGCTCGCGGACTACGCGATGGTCCGCGCGCTGCTCGACGAGGAATGGGGCCGCACCTCGAGCGACCCGCCGGGGTGATCCCTTTCTGCGCCTGGTCCTGGCCCTAGCCGTCGCCGTGGACCCATCGCGCTCCGTGCCTGAACCCACTGGGTCCAGGGCTACGTCCACGACCACGTTCAGGAGGTCTCGGCGCGGTCTCTCTGCGCCTGGTCGGGGCCCTGGCCGTCGCCGTGGACCCATCGCGCTCCGTGCCTGAACCCACTGGGTCCAGGGCTACGTCCACGACCACGTCCAGGGTCAGAGCGCTTCGTCCTCCGCACCGACGTCGGTCACCACGCGACTCGTCCATGGTCGCGAGATGCGCTCGAAGCGGAATTTCCCGCGCGAACTCGCATGTCTGTTCCTTGACGCAGTGAGTACGCGGAACGTACGATTTCAACCTCACCCGAAGGCAAATCCACCCACGTGAGCATCGACCGACAAAAGGTCATCGACTCGGCGCAGAAGTTCGCCGCGAAGGGCCAGTTCGACAAGGCCATCGTGGAATACCTGCGCATCGTGAAGGAGGACCCGTCCGACGTACGGGTGCTGCTGAAGATCGGCGATTTGCAGGTTCGTAAGGGCGCGAAGGACGACGCCATCGCGACGTATTCGCGCGTCGCCGCGGGCTACGACCAGCAGGGGTTCTTCCTCAAGGCCATCGCGGTCTACAAACAGATCCTCTCGATCGATCCGAATCTCACCGAGCTGTACTCGAAGCTCGCGGACCTCTACGTGAAGCTCGGGTTGCTTCCCGAGGCGCTCGCCAATCTCGATGCCCTTGCCGGCCGGTATGCGCGCGCCGGGCAGGACGAGAAGGTGGTCGCGGTGTTGCGGCAGATGGTCTCCGTCGATCCGAGCAGCGTGCCGAGTCACATCAAGCTCGCCGAGCTCCTTTCCAAGATAGGGAAAGCGGACGACGCGGCGAAAGAGTTCGAAGCGGGCGCGAAGCTGCTGCTCGAAGCACGGCGCGTCGACGACTGGGCGAAGGTCTCCGAGCGGTTGCTCTTCCATCGACCGAACGATGCGCGCGTCGCGAGGGACCTCGCGCAGCACTA
The DNA here is from genome assembly GCA_966212315.1 of uncultured Myxococcales bacterium. GTDB lineage: Bacteria > Myxococcota_A > Polyangia > Polyangiales > CBIHQZ01. The sequence continues at coordinate 2,608 of CBIHQZ010000026.1, read as the reverse complement.
TCTCGCGCGACAGGACGCGAAGCGGGCGCTGCCGAAGCTGCAGGTGAGCTTCAAGGCGAACCCGAAAGACGTCGAGACGCTCGAGATGCTCGCGCAGGCGTTCCGCGAGTTCGGTCAGCTGCCGAAGACGATCTCTGTCTACAAAGAGATCGCGAAGATCCACGGCGAGGCGGGCGCGCAGGACAAGCGGCTCGAGATGTTCCGCAAGGTCCTCGAGCTGTCGCCGAACGACAACGAGGCGAAGGAAGCGCTGCGAGGCACGTCGCGGGTCGGACGCCGTCCGAGTTCCCCGCCCCCGGCGCAGGACAACACCGGCGCACGCAAGGCGCCGACGGGCGAAGTCGCGGCGAAGAAGCCGAGCGCGCCAGCGATGCCGGCCGTGAGCAACGCGGCGAGAGCTGCGAGCGCACCGCCGCCGCCCGAGGTCGAAGAGGACGTCGAAGAGATCGTCGTCGAGGATTCCGACGAAGACGTTGTCTACGATCTCAAACCGTCGAAGCCGCCGACGGCCGCCGCCGCGCCGCCGCCGAGTGGTCAGTCGACGGCCGCGTTGCCGCTCAGCCAGCGTCGCGTGCCGGCGCCGCCGCCGTCGCAGCAGCAACCGCAAGCGCCGCTCACGCAGACGGGTTCGCAGCGCACTGTCGGTCCGGCCGACGTCCTGCGGCTCATCGCCGAGGCGGACATCTTCGTGAAGTACGGCTTGAAGCAGAAGGCCCTCGGGCATCTGCACAGCGCCGTCCAGATCGATCCGATCAACATCGAAGCGCACGCGCGGCTTCGCGATCTCTACACGGAGATGGGCGACGGCGTGGCGGCGTCGCGGCATTCGACGATCGCCGCGGAAGTGATCGCGCCGAGCGATCCGGACTCTGCGCTCGCGGAAGTCACCCACGCGCTGCAACTCGACCCGGGCAACGAAGCGGGCATCGCGCTCTACACGCAGCTCACCGGGCAAGCGCCGTTCGAAGAACAACCGCAGGGCGAGTACGCCGGTGAAGAGCAGGCGCAGTATCCCGACGATGCCTACGCGGCCGCGGAATTCGCGCGTCAGGGTGAGATCACATCGGTCGGTGCGACCGAGGGTACGGCGGCGTCCGGTCGTGACATCGAAGAAGGCCTCGACGAAGCAGAGTTCTTCGTCACGCAGGGGCTCTACGACGAAGCGCGCGACACGCTGACCAATCTGCTCGAAGCCCACCCGGGCCATCCGCTGATCATCGATCGACTCGAAGAACTCGAAGCGATGCTGCAGGCGCAGGCCGCACCCGCGGACGATCAATCGTTTGCGCTCGCCGAGAAGCTCGCGGAGGAAGTCGAGAACGTCGAGCAGTCGGGCGGCGCGCAGTTCAACGACGGTCAGCAGATGATCGACGTCGAGACGGTGTTCGAGCAGTTCAAGAAGGGCATCGAGAAGACCGTCAGCGCGGACGACGCCGACACGCACTACGACCTCGGCATCGCCTACAAGGAGATGGGGCTCACCGACGACGCGATCAGCGAGTTCGGAATCGCCGCGCAGAATCCGCGGCGGCAGTGCGTCTCGGAAATGATGATCGGCGCGTGTCTCGCGGAACGGAACGATCTCGCGACGGCGATCGAACACTTCAAGCGCGCGCTGCAGGCGCCGGTGAAAAACGATCGCGAGGAGATGGGTCTCTATTTCGAACTCGGCAACGCGTACGAGGCGGTCGGCGATCTCTCGGAAGCGATGTACTTCTTCCAGAAAGCCGAGAAGCGCGATCCGACGTTCCGCAACGTGTCGGCACGCGTTCAGCGACTGCGCGCACACGTGAACTCGGGGACGCGCACGCAGCCGAACGAGCCGGAGATGGACGATGTCGACCGCGCGTTCGACGAGCTGCTGAAGGGATGAAGCGCGCGACGGCGGGGTGGCTGCTCGCGGCAACGCTGGCAGGTCCGACCGTGGCGCACGCACGCGATGTGAGTGCCGACGAGCCGGCGTTTCATGCGCGCATCCCCGATGCGTTCGCACCGATGGAAGGGACGCGCGCCGGCGTGCAGCTCTTCGTCTCGCCGGGATCGCCCGGTGCACCGCCGCGATCGATCACGTTCCGCCCGATGGAAGGGCCGCTCGCGCAAGACGCACTCGACGCGAGCATGCTGCGCGAGCTGGTGGCGCAGAGTTCGCCCGGTGCGCAGGTGAACGTGACGTCGGCGCGTGCGCTCGGAGTCGAAGTGCCGCTCGTCGTGGGGCGCAACGCCGGGCGTGATGCCCTCGCGATCGCGCAGATTCCTAGTGAGCCGCGCGGCGTGCAATTGATCGTGACGGGCCCCGCGCAGGACGCGGCAGGCATCGAGCGTATCGCGCGCGACGTGATGGGTTCGATGACGGGTCGCACGCGCTGGCTCACGCAGACGCAGAAGATCGAACGCACCGTGTCACGTGTGCTGGTGTACGCGGCGTGGCTCGCGCTCGGGCTCTACGCGATCGCGTGGGCGGCGCGGTTTCGTGCGCGTCCCGAAGCTCGCACCCAACGCTGGCTGCTGCTCGCGACCGGACTGCTCTTCGCAGGATCCGCCGCGATTCTCGCGCTGGTGCCGCGCGATGCCCGGCTATTCGATCCGATCACCCCCGCGCTGGTGGCGG
>CBIHQZ010000025.1:0-16453 GCA_966212315.1 uncultured Myxococcales bacterium | reverse complement strand
AGTGCGTCGCGAGGACTCCGGCAACCATTGGGTTGCATGTTGTTTGCGGCGTCGATCGTGCGGGTTTCGAACGCGGGCGGTTCACGCGCATCACCGACGTTGCGCCGTACGGTCGAGGAGAACTCGATGTGGCTCTCGACGATCGATCGACCTCACAGCTCACGAGCCCGCGGTCCACTCCCGAATCAGTGCGGCTCGGCCCCCCTACCCCGGGCCAGCTGTGCAGGGCCCAACCCAGAAGTGTGGGGCGTCCCGGGGGCGAGCTGTCGAGGCCACTCGACTGAGTGGGGGGACGTCCGTGAGTCGCACCTACCATCACACCACGCTCGGCCGCTCGTCGGCGTTGCCGGTGAGCGACACCTGCTTGCTCGCCGCGCGCGCGACCAGCATCGGGTTCACCGTCGGCGCTGCGCCGCTGTAGTCGTAGAAGCCGAGCTTGCTCTTCTTGCCGAGGTGACCGGCGGCCACGAGTCGCACCAGCAGCGACGGCGGATTGAAACGCGGGTCGCCGTGTTCCGCGGCCATCGTGCGCGCCATCGCGAGCACCACATCGAGGCCGATGAAGTCCGCCAGCGCGAACGGGCCCATCGGATGGCTGCATCCGAGCTTCATCGCCGTGTCCATGTCCTCGATCGACGCCACCCCTGCTTCGTGCAGCGCGATTGCGTGCGTGAGGTACGGGACGAGAAGGCGATTCACGATGTACCCGGGCTGATCACCCACGCGCACCGGCGACTTGCCGATCGACTGGCACCACGCCATCACCGCTTCGACGCTCTCGCCGCGCGTGATGTCGGTGGCCGACACTTCCACCAGCTTCATCAGCGTCGCCGGATTGAAGAAGTGCACACCGAGGAAGCGACACGGGCGCGTGAGTCCCTGCGCGATCGTCTCGAGTCGAAGCGAACTCGTGTTGCTCGCGAGAATCGCGTCGGGTCCCAGCACCGACTCGATCTTCGTGAGCAGTTCCTTCTTCGCGTCGGCCTTCTCGATCGCCGACTCGATCACGAGGTCGCATCCCGCGAGACTCGCCAGATCGCTCGTCACAGTGATGCGCGCGAGCGCGGCATCGCGCTGCTCCGCGGTGATGGTGTTCTTCTGCACCTGACGCTCGAGCGACTTCGCGATTTTCTCGCGCACGGCCTTCGTGTCGCCGGCCGTGAGCTTCACCGCCGTAACGGTGTTTCCTGCGAGCGCGGCCACCTCGACGATGCCTGCGCCCATCTGCCCGCAACCCACGACTCCCAGCTTCTCGATCGTCATCACGCACCTCACGTCGAGCCCCGCGGAGGGGCTGTTTGCACACGTTTGTCGGATTGACCGGGGTCACTCCGGGCGGTTAACTGATTCACACCGCCGCCCGGGTGAGATGCACTCTACGGGCTGAATGCAGCGCGTCAAATACGTAAAATGCTCGGTAAACGACGCTGGTCATCGATTTACAAAGACCCGGGCGCGGCGTTAACAAGTAAACGCAGTTGTAAACGACGAGGTCTCCATGACGATCGAGAACGTCCCGAAAGGTTCGAACGCGTTGATCGGCTTGCGTTTGCGCGAGCTGCGCATGGAGCGACGCCTCCAGCAGGTGGATGTCGCGAAGCAACTCGGCGTGAGCGCCGCCTATCTCAATCTCATCGAGAAGGGGAAGCGCGCGGTGCAGTTGCCGCTCTTGTGGAAGGCGCTCGCGCTCTACGGCGTCGAGATCGAGCCGTTCATGCGCTCGCTCGGAGAGACCAAAGCCGACGAGGGGCTGGCGAAGCTGCTCGACGAACCATTGCTGCGCTCGCTGTCATTGAACCCGGATGACATCAACGCGCTCGGTGCAGAGCCCAAAGCGGTCACGACGATTACGACGCTCTTCAACCTGTACAAGAACACGCGCTCGCAACTCGACAACCTGATCCAGTCGCTGCAGGCCGACGAACGTGCGCGCAAGCAGAGTGCGGACGGCGGGGTGGCGTTCGAGCGCACGCCGTACGACGAAGTCACCGAGTTCCTGCAACATCACAACAACTATTTCCCGGCACTGGAAGAAGCGGCGCAGCGCGTGCGGCGCGAGCACAATCTCGGGCGGCGCGTGTACGCCGAGACATTGGTCGAGGTGCTCGCCAAGGACTTCGCGACGGAGGTGACGTTCGCGCGGCCCGACGACGTCTCGAGCGTGGTGCGGCACTACGACCGCGAGCACGGCCGCGTCACGATGAGTGCGTGGTTGAGCGATCAGCGCACGCGGTTCCAGCTCGCGGCGACCATCGGACTGCGACTGCTCGACGAGGGGCGGTTCCTCGAAGCGATCGTCGCGGGTTCGCCGTCGCATCACGCGGAGACGCGGCGGCTCGTGAAGATCAATCTGGCGAACTACTTCGCCGGCGCGTTGCTGTTGCCGTACGACGAGTTCTTCCGCGAAGTGACGCGCACCCGATACGACGTCGATCAGATCGCGTCGACGTTCGACACGTCGTTCGAGACGGTGGCGCATCGCATGTGCAACCTCGCGAACCCGCGACAGCGCGGCATTCCGATGCACTTCCTTCGGGCCGACGTCGCGGGAAACATCTCGAAGCGGTTCAGTGCGACGGGGTTGCGATTCGCGCAGTGGAGCGGGTCGTGCCCGAAGTGGGCCGTGCACATCGCGTTTCTCACGCCGGCCGTGCTGACCAGGCAGTACTCGGTGATGCCCGATGGGTCGTCGTACTTCTGCGTCGCGAAAGTGGTGACCGAGTCGGTCGGTGGTTCGGTCGCACGCGGAACGACTTACTCGATCGGTCTCGGCACGCACGCCGACGCGGCGAAGCATCTCGCGTACGCCGACGAGATGCCGTTCACCGATCCGAAGAAAATGGCCATTCCTACCGGAGTTTCGTGCCGGTTCTGCGAGCGCACCGATTGCAACCAGCGCGCGGCGCCGAGTTACAAGTTTGCCTTCGCGGTCGACGAGTACACGAAGAAGGACAACTTCTTCTCGCCGCTGCGTGATCACGAAGCCGACGGTCTGGTGCAGATCGGTCGCAAGCGCGCGAGTGGAATTCCGGATGCAGGCGAGGGCGGCACGGGGCACTCGGAGCGGTGAACGATGGCGTCGCCGTCGCGCGATGTCCTCGTCAGTCGTCGCGGCATCGCGTAGAGGTGGCCGATGAGCAAGAAGCCGACGATTTCTCTCATCAAGAACTTCTCGCAGGTGATGCGTGCGCTGCCGACCGGCTCCTTCGCGGGACACGCGCTGGATGTTCCGACGGGCATCGCGAGCGCACTGCGCGAGGGCGGCATCGACGTAGCGGTGCCGACCGCGGAAGTCGGCGCGGCGGCGGCGAAGCTGGAGCCGGTCACGCTCGTTGCGTGGGGCGACGATTCGTCAATCGATCTGTGGTGGGCGATCGTTCCCGACGCGGAGATCTCGCCGATGATGCGGGCGGCGATCGAGCAAGCGAACGGCGCGGTGTTCGCCGGGCCGAGCGATCTCTCGGAATACGAAGTGCTCGGCGCTGTGGCACGACTGATCGCAGCGCTCGATGCCGACGGGATGCCGCCGACTGCTACTTACGATGCGTGGATCGCGCAGGCGGCTGCCGATCTCGAAGCCGAAGGCGGCGATGCGGCGTTGCTGCCCACGAACGACGAGTTGCGCGCATTGCACGGCACCTGGTCGAAGTATTCGCGACAGTCGGTGCTCCTGCTGCAAGGCGTGCCGGCCGACTTGTTCGACCGTCCGATCGGCTACGTGGCGGTGTTGCGGCGCGCGATGTGACTCGGTGACACATTCTACATGACAGCCTGCTGTCATGTAGACACGCGGGCTCGATCCGCAGGCAACGATGATATCTTCCGCGTTTCTCGAACCGCACGAGCACGCACCATGAAGACCTTCTCGCTTGCCTCTCGCGTCGCGCTCTCGCTCTCCCTGCTCGCCGCTGCGTGCGGCACACCGACCGCGACGGATGCCGGTGATGCGATGGTCGAAGCTGCGGCCGACGCGCGCACGACCGATGTGCCCGTCGACCGCGCCACGGTCGATGCGTTCGATGTGCCCGGCGACCCGCCCGCGGACTCGCCGCCCGATGCGACCACTCCTGACGAGGGCGCTCCTGATGTCACCGACGTCGTCGCGGACGCGGGCTGCTCGCAAACGATGTGCGGCACCGCTTGCGCGGATCTCGCGACCGACCCGCGTCACTGCGGCGCATGCGAGAACGACTGCACCGTACTTCCCGGCGTCGATGCCGCGCGCGCGCAGTGTGCCGCCGGCGTGTGTGATCTCTCGGTGAGCTGCGCGGCCGGTCGCGCGCACTGCAGCGCCAACGCGAGCGATGGATGCGAGGCCGATGTCACCGTGCCGTCGAGTTGCGGCGCATGCGGCACCGTCTGCGCCGAGCCGACGCCCGCGTGCACGATGGGCGCAGGGGGCACGTACGGATGCGCGAGCGGCTGCACTGCGCCGACGTCGACGCGTTGCTCCGCGATGTGCGTCGACACGATGGGCGATCCGAATGCGTGCGGCTCGTGCACCAACGTCTGCCCGCGAACGATGTACGGGACCCCCACGTGTACGGGCGGCGTGTGCGGCATCGCGTGCGCCGGCGGCACGCATTACTGCGGAAGCGAGTGCCGCACCGACGACGACGCGACCGCGTGCGGCAGTGCCTGCGTGACGTGTCCCTCGGTTCCGAACGGATCGCCCGCGTGTATTGCCAATGCGTGCAGCAGTACGTGCAACGCCGGGTTTCATCGCTGCGGCACTGCATGTGTCGCGGCCGATGATCCGACTGCATGCGGAACGGGTTGCACCGTGTGCACCGCACCGGCCAATGCATCGCCCACGTGCGGGAGCGGCGCGTGCGGTTTCGTGTGCAATCCGGGCTTCATTCGGAATGGCGCTGCCTGTGCGCCGATCGCACGACAGATCGCGCCCACGTCGACGGCGAACGTCACCTCGCGCCGTCCGGTGTTCCGTTGGACGCTCCCCGCGGGCGCCGATGGGGCGCACGTAGATCTATGCCGCGATCGCGCATGCACGATGATCGTTGCGGCACTCGATGTGCTTGGCACCAGCACGCAGCCCGCCGCGGATCTTCCGATCGGCATGCTCTTCTGGCGCGTCGCTGCGCGCGCGGGGTCCACGATGGTCACGGGCTTCGGGCCGACGTGGCAGGTCACGATCGGTTCGCGGAACGCGCCGCTGTCCACTTCGTGGGGTTCGGTGCTCGACGTGAATGGCGATGGCTTTGCCGACATCGCCGTCGGAGCGCCGCACAACACGGCGCACGTGTATCTGTATCTCGGGAGCGCGACCGGTGTTCCGACGACCGCGTCGATCACGCTCTCTCCCGCCGATGCCGACGCTGTCGAATTCGGTCGAACGATCGCGAGTGCGGGCGATGTGAACGGTGATGGTTTCGCGGATCTCGTCGTCGGCTCGCGCGACGCGGCCTTCACGCCGGGACCGGGCCGGGCATATGTGTACTTCGGTAGTGCGACAGGCGTTGCGGCCGCTCCTTCGATCACGCTCAGCGGCGTCGACGGCGTGCGCGGGAACTTCGGCAACGCGCTCGCGAGTGCTGGCGATGTGAATGGCGACGGCTATGGCGACCTGCTGGTCGGTGCCGATCAGGCGCCATTCACGTTCACGGCCGGCGCCGGCTCGGGGCGCGCCTATCTGTATCTCGGCGGACCGGCCGGGCCATCGATCGTTCCGAGCAGGACGTTCTCGCAATCGACGCTGGCGGCCATGAGCGGGTACGGCCTCGGGATTGCGGGCGCCGGCGACGTGAACGGCGACGGCTTCGCGGACGTCGTCATCAGCGCGCCGTATGCCAATGCGTCGTCGGGCGTCGCGTACGTGTATCTCGGCAGCGCGACGGGTGCCTCGGCGACACCGGCGTCGACGCTCTCACCGCCGCTCGGCGCGCAGATGTACTTCGGCATCGTGGCCGGTGCCGGCGATCTCAACGGCGACGGCTTCACCGAGATCGCAGTGGGCGCCACCGGCGGCACGTTCGGATCCGGAGCGACGTTTGTGTACAACGGTTCCGCGAGCGGCGTCGCCGCGCCCGCATCGGTGGTTCTTACCGGCCCAGATGGTGGAGGATTCGGGTCGTCGATCGCGGGCGCAGGCGATGTCGATGGCGACGGATTCGGCGATCTCGTCGTCGGTGCGCATGGTGCGCGCATGCCGTCGACGTCGATGTTCCCAGGACGCGCGTACGTCTTCCGCGGCGGCGCGAGCGGCCCGGCCAACAGCTACTCGACGGCGCTGACGGGACCCGGCGGTGACGGAACCGAGTTCGGCATCTCGATCGCGGCGGGTGACGTGAACGCCGATGGCGATCCCGACCTCTTCGTCGGCGCGTATCAAGCGGGTGCGAGCCTCGCTGGGCGCGCATACGGTTACTACGGCTCGGTCGCGGGAGTCGCCACCGGGGCATCACCGAGCGTGACCCTCGCACCGCCGGCGAACAGCAACGTCTGGTTCGGGATCTCGCTCGCGTTGTGAATCGCCGATCGGCGAGCGTCAGGCGCGCTGCGCGACCTGCTCTTCGACGAGCGAACGCAGATCCTTGGCGCCGAAAGGTTTCGCGAGCACGCGGTTCGCGACGCTGTCGAGAAATGCACGCGCGCGCTGGGTGAACGCGCCGCCGGTCATGAAGACGAAGCGCGGCGCCATCTCGGGTCGCGTCGCTGCGATCGACTCGTACAGATCCATTCCGGTCATCTCGGGCATCATCAGGTCGCAGAGGACGCAGTCGAACGTTTCCGCGGCGAGCATTTCGAGCGCGAGTCTTCCGGTCTGCGCCACGAAGACCTCGTAGCCCGAGAGAATCCGCCGCATCGCGTTCACGATGCTCGGCTCGTCGTCGATGATCAGCACGCGGCCCTTCGGCTTCGCAGTCACTGCGCGCAACTGTTGCGAGATGCTTCCCGACCGCTGACCGAGCTTCGTCTCGGCACGCAGGATCACGCGGAACGTGCTGCCGCGGCCGACCTCGCTGTCGACTTCGATGCGGCCGCCGAACGACTTCACGATCTCCGCACAGATCGGCAGCCCGAGCCCGGTGCCGAGCCCTTGCGGCTTGGTGGTGAAGAACGGGTCGAAGATGCGAAGTCGATCGGCCTGCGCGATGCCGGAGCCGTTGTCGATCACTTCGATCGCGACATCGTGCGGGCCGACCGCGCGAGTGCGAACCGTGATCCGATGCGACGACGGCGACGACCGATCGGGCATCGCCTGAGCCGCGTTCATCAGCAGATTCAGAAGTACCTGACCGAGGCGCGCAGCGTTGGCCCTCACCCGCGGTACCGGACCGTAGTCGCGCTGTAGCTCCGCGCGATGGCGAATCTCGTTGGCCGCGAGGTGGGTCGCGCTCTCGATCGCAGCGTGGACATCGACCTCGCCGAGGCTCTCGTCCTCGGCGCGCCAGAACGTCTTCAGGTCGCGAACGATCGCGGCGACCCGTTCGAGCGCTTCGCGGGTCGCGCGGACGAGTTCGAGCGCGTGCGCACCATCGGTTCGCAGGGCGGTGTCGTCGATCTGATCGAGTTGCAGCATCGCGGCCGCGAGGGGGTTGTTGATCTCGTGTGCGACGCCGGCCGCGAGCGTGCCGATCGAGGCCAGACGCTCGGTGGCGATCAATTGCGATTCGATCTTCCGTTGCTCGGTGACGTCGCGCGTGAATCCGATGAGCCGACCGTCGGGAAGTACGCTCGCGCTGATCTCGACCATCAGTGCGGAGCCGTCGCGCTTGCGCAGCATGCGATGCCGTCGGGCGCTTACACCGGGACGGAGTTCCGCGAGCGCGGTCTGCAGCGGGATCTCCGCATCGTCGCGATGGATCAACCAGGAGAGATGCTGGCCGACGATCTCGCGCGGCTCGTAGCCGAGCATGCGCAGCCCGGCGGGATTCACGTCGAGATAGTAGCCCGAGGCATCGGCGACGAAGATTCCGTCGCTCGCGTGCTCGACGACGGCGCGGTACGTCGACGCGATCTGCGCCGAGGCTTCTTCGGCCCGCATGCGCGCGCTCCGCGATTCGATGGCGTCCCATGCGAATGCCGCGTCGCTGGCGAGCTGTGTGACGAGGTCGATCTCGTCGTCGTCGAAAAAATGGGGTTCGGACGCATAGAGCTGGAACATCCCCGCGATCTCGCCCCGCACGACGAGCGGGAGCGCGACGACGGATCGATACCCGCGCTCGAGCGCGCGCTCGCGCCACGGCAGCATGACCGGATCGTTGGCGATGTCCTGCGAAACAACGGGACGCCGTGCTCGGTACGCACGAATGATGGGGCCGGCGGCGCAGTCGGGATCGTTGAGATCGACCCGCACGTGTTGGGCATAGCCGTCGTCGATCCCCGCCGTGGCGACGACTTGAAGCCGTTTCGCTGCGTCGAAGACCCCGATCCAGGCGAGCAGGAATCCGCCCTGATCGACCGCGATGTTGCACGTATCGCTGAGCAGTTGCGCGCGATCGCCCGCACGGATGATCCGTGCACTCGCCGCACGAAGCAGTCCGTACAGCCGTGCGAGACGGAGCGAACGTTCGATGAGGGTCGACTCGGTCGCGACGGCCGTCAGCTCGCTCATGTCCTCGGCACCTGCAGCAACGCGAGCCGTCGTCGGCGATCGGGCGGGGTGACTTCCTCGGGGCGGATCGGCGCAATCGGTTGCGGCGGCCGGGCGGGCTGCCACGTGGCGAAATCGCGCGCGAGTGGCCCGGGGAGCGTCGGCTGGATCGTGCGCTCGAGCAGCTGGAACTCGTGGTGGGCTTCGAGCCGCAGCGAACCGTCACGCACGGGACCATCGGTATCGAGCCAGTCGGTGAAGGCCTGCACGTTTCGAAGAAGCAGCGGATGCTGCGGATCACGCGCGACGCCGCGGGCGAAGTGAACGCGCGCGGTTTCCACGTCCCCCCGCGCGAGCGCGATGCACGCGAGATGATTCTCCGCGAGCCCTTCCATCGGATGCCCGAGTTCGATGGCGCGCCGCACGTGCACTTCGGATTCGACGAGATCGCCGCTGCGATAGAGCGCTGCACCGAGGTCGAGGTGCGCGCCCCAATGGTCGCCGAGTCGCGCGAGAATCTCGCGATAGCCCTCGACGTCTTCTTCGTACGAGCGGCGCAGACCACGATTGGCGCCGAACCATTCGTCCATCCATTGCGCGCTCGCGGGGTCGGGATCGAAGGGGACCTTCAGCTCCTGGAACGTTCCCGTGAAGTACTGCTCGCGTGCGATTCGTCCGGCTGCTTCGGCGTCGTGGAAGTCACGCGTGCCCGGATAGATCGAGAGACACGAGAACAAGTACTGATGCGGCTTCGACCGTGCGAGGAACGCGAGCGACTCGGCGTGCGTCTCGCGCGTCTCTCCGCGGTTGCCGATCATCATGTAGTAGCGGACCTGCACGCCGTACTTCTTGGCGAGTTCGGTCGATGCCACGATCTCGTCGACGGTGATCTTCTTGTCGATCGCATCGAGGATCTGCTGCGATCCCGACTCGACGCCGAGACTGAGCCGCTCGCACCCGGCCAGTCGCATCTCGCGCAGCAACTCGTCGGACAGCACGTCGACGCGGGTGTCGCAGCTCCAGACGAACTTGATGTTGCGCGCACGAATGCCGCGGCACAGCTCGAGAACGCGTTTGCGATTCGTCGTGAAGGTGTCGTCCTTGATCTGCACCATCTTCACGGGCAATCGCTCGAGCGCATGTTCGAGCGAATCGAGCACGTACGACACCGAGTTGGCGCGGAAGCCGCGTCCCCACGTGGTGTCGGCTCCGCAGAAGGTGCACTGCCACGCGCACCCGCGCGAGGTCATCAGGATGTGCGTGTCGAAGTAGTCGTGCGGCGATGCGAGTCCGTCGAGGTCCTTGATGGACAGTCGCTCCGGCCCTTCGAGGATCGATCCGTTCGCGCGATACCAGGTCCCGGCGATCCCGCTGGTCGATGTGTTGCGCGCGAGACGGTCGATGAGTTCTAGAAAAGTCTCTTCGCTCTCGCCGACGCAGACCGTGTCGATCGCAGGGTAGTGCGCGAGCATTTCGCCTGCGAGCGGCGTTGCATGCGGGCCACCGACCACGACGTGCGATCGCGGGTGGTGTCGCTTGATCAGCTCGGCCACCATCGCGACGCCACGACGATTCGCGGTCCAGCACGACATGCCCCAGAGATCCGCGTCGAGGGTCTTCACGATGTTCTCGACGTGCGTCCACGCGAAGCCGGAGAGGTTGACGACCTTCACCTGGTGACCCGCGCGGATCGCCTGCGCGCCGAGCGAGAAAAGCCCGTACGGCGTCTGGAAGAAATCCGGGTCGAGGTCCCCGGGGGTTACTTCGGGAGGCGGCCCGCCGCGCTCGGGCGATTCGACCCGCTCGTCGCGCAGCGGGATCTTCCACGGAGGCGGATAGAGAAGCGCGATGCGCATGCGGAGGGGCATTGTAGCCGGGTCGTTCCCGAGCGACAGCGGGACCTTCGAACTTGGAAATCGCGGCGAAGCGAAGCTGGAGAGGGCGTTTCGCGGGAGCTGGAAACCCCGTACCGTGACGTTCGAATGTCGGAACGCGGGGACCGTGATGGCGCAGCAATGGAAACGCTCGACGTCGATTCGGCCTCGGTCGAGAAGATGCTCGAGGCTGCGCGGAGCGCGCCGCGTCCCGACAGCATTCGCGGGGCGATCACCCCGTCGTCGTCGGATTCGGGCGTCGCGCCGAAGCCCGTGACCGCGGCGCGCAAGCGGGGGTCGCTGCCGCGCATCTCGCTCGGGTTCGTCGACAACGAACCGTCCGGGGCACAGGGACCGAAGCCGCACTCGGCCGACCTCTCGGTCGTCACGCTGCTCGCCGAGGGCGGGATGGGCGCGGTGTATCTCGCGCAACAGCGTTCGCTCGGTCGCGAAGTAGCGGTGAAGTGTCTGCGCGCGGATGTCCGTCAGCCGGTCGCAGTCGAGTCACTCCTGCGCGAAGCGAAGACCACCGGTGGACTCGAGCATCCGAACATCGTTCCGATCCACGCACTCGGTCAGGACGAAGAGGGCGGCCCCGTCCTGGTGATGAAGCGCGTCGAGGGCACGTCGTGGCGCGTGCTGCTCGACGAGCCCGATCACGGGACGTGGAGCAAGCTCGACGACGAACACGGAGACCGCCTCGCCGCACATCTGCACGTGATGGTGCAGGTGTGCAACGCGCTCGAATTCGCGCACAGCCGCGGCGTGCTCCATCGCGACATCAAACCCGACAACGTGATGATCGGGCTCTTCGGCGAGGTCTATCTCCTCGACTGGGGAATCGCCGTGCTTCGTGCGAAGCAGCGAGAGGCGGTCGCGGGGGCGAAACTGCAGGTTCTCGGCACGCCGTACTACATGGCGCCCGAGATGGTCAGCGGCGACGAAAGCGCGGTCGACGAACGCACCGATGTCTATCTACTCGGCGCGACGCTGCACGAGATTCTCACCGGCAAGTACCGCCACGATGGCGCGAACCTCGGTGACATCCTTCTCGCCGCGGCGCTGTCGCAGCCGGTTTCGTACGGGTCCGACGTGCCGCCCGAACTCGCGGCGCTCTGCAACGACGCCACGAATCGCGAGCCCGAGCATCGACCGCAATCGGTCGAGGCGTTCCGGCGCGTGGTGAGCGAGTACGTCCGGCACCGCGGCTCGATCGCACTCACCGTGACGTCGGACGCCACGTTCGAGAAGCTGCTCGCGATTCCGGGCGCGAAGGATCTCGCCGAAGCCGCGCTGGTCGGCGACGAAGCGCGCGAGCACATGAGCGAGGCGCGCTTCGGATATCTGCAGGCACTGCGCGAATGGCCGGGAAACACCCGCGCGCGTATCGGGCTCGATGCGTGCCTCGCGATGATGATCGAACGCGAAGTGCTCCAGCGGAATCCCGACGCCGCGAGCGCGCTGCTGCGTGAGATGAGCGCGCCGGCGGCCGCTCTGCGTGCAAAGGTCGAGACGCTGGCAGCGGAGATCGCCGCCCAGAAAGCGCGCGACGAGCAGGCACGACGCGACGCGAAGGAAATGGACTCGTCGGTTTCGGCGCGGGCACGCGTCGCGGTGATGGCCCTCGCGCTCGGGGTCTCGGTCTATCTCGCAGCGGACAGCACGCGTACCGAGATGCGAACGGGACGACCGATCTCGATGACCGACGTGCTCTCGATCGACGCGGTGATCTTCGTGGCGATGCTGCTCGGCATCGCGCTCGCGCGGCGGAGTCTGTTCGCGAATCGAATCAGTCGGCAGATGACGTGGCTGGGTCTCACCGCGGTGACGTCGAGTTTCGTGTCGGACTTGCTGGTCTACGTCGACCACGGCACGAGCCGCACTGCGGGGATGCACACGCTGCTCGTTCTCGGCGCGTGCATCGGGGTGGGATCGATTCTCCTGCTCCCGGGACTCTGGATCGCGTCGGTCGTCTTGTTCGCAGGCGCGGTGGTCTCGGCGCTGTGGCCGGCGACCACGAGCTTCATCGTCACGCTCGCAACGGCGGGAACGTTGATGGTCGTGATCCATCAGATCCTGAAGCACGCGAAGCGACCGTCGCGTCCGGCGGCGTGAACCAGCGGCCTACGGATAGAACCCGTCGCCGCACACCTGCTCGGGACCGCGTCCGATGCGCGCGGTGACGAACGCGCGAAGCGAAGGCTCGTCGAAGCAGTCGGCGGTGTACACGTAGCCCCACGCGGCTGCCGCGATCGGGGTCGGAATGAGCGGGTCTTCCGTGAGAATCACCCGCCGCGCGACGCCGCTCGATGCGCACTGCGGCTCGCCGGGGAGGGTGGATACGAAGGTCTCGAGCTGCGATCGGATCTGCGCGCAGTCGGGCGCGCTGCATCGATAGAGCAGGATCACGCCGCCATGTTCTTCGTTATGGACGTAGTACCCGCGCGGCACTTGCTCGCTGTGAACGCCCCAGCGTGCCCAGATCGGGAAGTGGTTGCCCGACGAGGGCGGGTTGCTGTTCCACGTGATCGACGCGTCGGTGTCGACGTGGATCGCACCCTGCTCGGGCACTCGCTGGTACTGCGCGCCGCATCCGGCTTCGGTGAAGATCGGAGGTTCGTTGGCGTCGAGTCCGCCATCGCCGGATCCGCCATCGGTGCAAGCTGCGAGGGTGCACGCGAACACGACGAGAAAGAGTGAGCGCATCGTTCGTGCAGTGTACTCGCTCATTGTTCTTCGCAGCGCCAGCGATGCACGCGACGGCCGTCGTCGACCGGGCCTTCGAGATGTCGCTCGCGCGTGGCCGTGAGCCGCAGTCCGTCCATGTCGGTCTCGCGACGGAACTGCCCGAACAAGCCGGGCCACGATTCGATCGCGCGGACGCAGGTTCCGCTCGGTGTGACTTCGATCCACGCGCGGACGTCGGTGATGCCGTCGCCAGCCGGGCTCGCGATCACGAGGTTCGCGCCCGACATCGAGTCGATCGCGACGAGTGCCGCGTCGGCAGCATTGCGCGCATCGTCGCCGCACACGTGCACCTCGGCTTGCGCGTCACGGCGCGGCAGCGCAACGGCTTCGGCACGCGGATCGCGGGTGAGGGGATAGAAGCGCCACGCCGCCGGATCGCCGCGGTCGGCGGTGATGTATCCGCTCGCGTCGCGGTATCGCCCGAGGGTTCCGAGTGGATTGGCAGCGCGCCATGCAAAGGCGCGTCGCGCGGTTTCGCGCCCATCGGAATCGAGCCGGACGATGACGTCGAGCGCGTCGCGACTCGCGCCGCCCGTGAGTTGTACGAGCGCACCACCATCGGCGAGCGCGATCGCGTTCTTCACGCGGAACGTCTCGTCGACCCGGTCTGCGTTCTGTGCGTCGACCACGCGCGTCGATCCACGTGCGTTGGTCCACAAGAGTTCGCAGGCGCGGCGTCCGAAACCGGAGCAGCGTTCGATCAAGATGCCGGCGCGGGTTGCAACGCGGAGCATGTATCCCGACGGTCGCGCGCCGAAGTCCGACGACGGATCGCTGACGGGCCACGAGGTCGCATGCGCGCGAATGTCGAAGGGACCGCGCTCGTCGCCGCCGCGCCAGTGGACGCGCGCATCGATGCCATCGGCCGCGGCGTTGTGGAGATCGAGTTCGACCGACGCACCCGCGGCCCCGATCGCCACGCGCCGCCGGTCGCCATCGGGCGCGCCCGCGGAACGCGCGGGCAGTGCGCGATCGCGTGACGTGCAGACGAGGCGATTCGTCCGCAGCCCGAGCCCCGGTGTGTAGCCGTAACGAGTTGCTTCGTCGCTGGCCAGCGGTGCCGGCGGCGCCAGCACGGGTCCGCCGGTGCCGCGCGGATCGTCGAGTCCTCGCACCCGCACGGTGTTCGCCACCTGGCAGCGATCGACCCGGCAATCGATCTCGCCCGTCGCGCGAGTGGTCTCGAGTTCGAACGACACCGTTCGCGGGTCGCCGTCGAGCGGCACTGTGAGTGGGATCCACGTCGCGCCGCCGTCGACCGTGCGCCAGAGTTTCGATGCGTCGACGCCAGCCGCGAGCCCGTGGCGCGCGTCGAGAAAACCGATGCGCGATGCGCCGGGCGGCAGCGCGTGAACCGTCAATGCGCGTTCGGTGGGGCCGATCAGTAGTACGTGCGTGGCAACGCGGCCCTCGCCTTGCGCACCGAGCGCAGCGATCCATCCGTCGGTCGTGAATCGGGCGTCCTCGACGCGAATCGACCCGCTGCCGTCGTTGCTCGCCGAGGGCGCGGTCAGCGGCGCGAAGCGGTCTTCGCTCGCATGCAACACGTGCACGAGTGATTCGTCGACGCTGTCGAGCGAGCGAACGATCAGTGCGTCGCCGTGCATCGCGGAGAGTTCGCGCAGCTGTGTCGAAGCGTCGAATTCATGCCAGCCACCGTTCTCGCTGTAGACGCACACGTGCATCGAATCGGTGCGGTATGCGTCGGGATCGTGGCCCGCGATCGCGGCGCATCGTCCGCGCCGTGCCGCGTGCAGACCGTCATCGCTGAACACGATGCCGACTTCGCTGCGTGCATCGTCGATCGCTCGGAAGTGCTCGCCATCGTCCGAACGGAACAACGTGCCGGTCGTCGCGTGGCACGTCGCGGCGAGTGCATCGCCCCACGCACGAAGCGAACAATCGCTGGCCGGGAGCACACCTCGCATCTCGCGACGCACGGCGCCGGTGGCTGCGTCGACGACTCGAACGGTGCGCTCGTCAGGGATCCACCATGCGCCTTCGCGCAGCACGCCACGCGCGGCGTCGATGGCATCGATCACCGACGAGTCGTTTCGACGCGCGGCGGATACCAGTGATCGAACCGTGCCACGCGAAAGCGTGACGTCCTCGGTGGCGAGGTCGGTGGTTTCGCGGAGCCGTCCGCTTGCGTCGATCTCGCGATAGCCGGCCGTGGTCGCGAAAACGATGGTGGTGCCTCGCGCGAACACGTTGAACGCCGCGTCGGTGCCGAGGTCGATTCCGTGCCATGTCGCTCCGCCGTCGTCGGTGTGGAACGCGCGACCGCCGTTCATCACGACCGCGCCGTGCCGTGCATCCGCGTAGACGCCCGCGATCGCGGTGCCGTCGGGAAGCGTGTCGACTGCGCGGATGTCCACGGTTCCGTCGGTCGACCACACGGCGCCCGCATCGTCGGTGAGAAGCGCGCGACCCGATCCGATGCGCACTTGTCCGACCGCGCGGCCGATGTTTCCGCGTCGAGTCAGTGTCCCGGTGAAGCTCGGCGCAGACGCGACCGCACCGTCGCGCGAAACGAACACCCATCCGCTCGCAACGCGCGTCGCGGCCACGATCGGCGCCGCGAATCGATCGTGTCCGAATGCTACATCTCCGCTCGCCACGTCCGCGCGAAGCGAGCCGATCACGACGTGCTGAACGGTCTCGTCGCGCCCCGCGATCCACGGCACTTCGAGTCGCGGGAGGACCATGACGTCGCCTGTCACCGCTGCGGGCGCTCGCTGCGAGTCGGAAGCCCGCGTCGCGTTCCGGGTCGTCGATGCGCGCAACGCGAATCGCTCGTGCCCGCTGCACGAAGCGGACATCAGTGCCAGCAGCGTGAACCCGATCCGACGAAGGCGCGCGTGCATCGGAGTGGTACTGTAACGGCACGGTGCGGAACGAGGCGAGCGAGCGAACGTCATCCACCGTGACGATCGGACTTCTCGCCCTCGCATTCACGCTCGGCGCGATCGCCGGCGCCGCGCGTATCGCCCACGGGCAATCGCGTTTGCGAACCGTCCCGACGCGCAACGTCTACCGCGGCTGCAGCCGATTCCTCCGTCCCGACGGCGCCGGAAGTTTTCTCGCCGCCGAAGATGTACGCCCGCCCGTTGCCCCGATCGACGGCGACGACCTTCTCGCCTTGGTCAATCGTTCGCCCCGCTGGGTACTCGCCTCGAGCTACGTGCCGGCCGAACTCGTCGACGTGCGCACCATGGCGCTCACCCCCTCGTCGGTGTGCCGCCCGCCCGACCATCAATGCCTCCGTCGTGAAGCC
>CBIHQZ010000024.1:0-16733 GCA_966212315.1 uncultured Myxococcales bacterium | reverse complement strand
TGGCACCGAGCAACGCTCGGCCATCGTCGCGCCAGCTCAGCGATGAGCCCGGCAAGGCGAACGCGTCGAGCAGGGCGACCGTCCGATCGCCGGAGCTGCGCAGCACCGCCGCCAGCTGGACCGCGCCGAGATCGGCAACATACGGGTAATCGATGAAGTCGCGCGCGATCGACACGGGCGGGTGCACCACCAGCACGCGGTACGGCATGCGGGCGAGTGTAACAGACACGATGGCCGCGCACCCGAATCCGTGTTGAAATCCGCGAGAGGTAATCGACAGGCAATGCAGACCGAAGAAATCCAATCGCCGAGTCTCGCCTCTAACAAAGTCGTCGAACACGAAGACGCGGCGCACGAAAAGCGCAACTGGGTGCGTCTCACGTACGACTGCAACAACCGCTGCACCTTCTGCCTCGATTCGGATACGCACGATGGCGAGATCCGAAATCGCGAAGAGGTCAAAGCGCAGATCCTCGACGGACGTAAGAAGGGCGCCGAGCGGTTGATCCTGTCAGGCGGCGAGCCGACGATTCATCCGAACTACGTCGACTTCATCAAGCTCGGTCGCAAGGCCGGCTACCGCTGGATCCAGACCGTCACCAACGGGCGCTTGTTCTCGTACCCGGACTTCTTGCAGAAGTGCCTCGATGCGGGTCTCGACGAGATCACGTTCTCGCTGCACGGCCCGAACGCGAAGATCCACGACGCGCTCGTGGGCGTGAAGGGCGCGTTCGATCAAGAGATCGACGGGCTCGAGCGCGCGATGAAAGACGGCCGACCGGTCGTGAACATCGACATCGTGATCAATCGCGGAAACGTGAAGCAGCTGCCGCGAATGATGGAGCTCTTCACTGGCATGGGCGTGAAGGAGTTCGATCTCCTCCAGGTCATCCCGTTCGGCCGCGCCTTCACGGAAGGCCGTGAAACGCTGTTCTACGATCTCGAAGAGATGCGCCCGCAGTTGCTCGAGGCGTTCGCGTATTCCAAGCGCCCCGACCTGCACATCTGGCTCAATCGATTTCCGCCGCAGCATCTGGAGGGGTACGAGCACCTCATCCAAGACCCGTACAAGCTCAACGACGAAGTGCGCGGTCGCAAGGAAGAGTACGCGCGGCTGCTCGAAGACGGGACCGCACTCGATTGCCGCGAGCCGCATCGTTGCAAGTACTGCTACCTCGAACGCCTCTGCGACACGCTCGACGAAGTGCGGGACACGGTGGCTTCGCAGCGCTTCGAACGCGTGCGTGTCGACACCGAGTGGGAGGCGCAGCAGGCGCCGGTATTCGGCGGCGATCCTGCGAGCTCGCGACGTGCGCGCCACGAAGCGGCTGCGCGCGCGGATGGACGCGTGTCGCTCAACGTCGTGGGCGGACCGGCGCTGAAGAAAGTGCCGACGATCGACGAACTGGTGACGGCCGCGGGGGCGAAGCGCCTGTGGATCACGGCACCGGACGTGATGCGCGCGCTCGAACAAGTGCGGCGCTTCCCGATGCTGAGCGAGATCGAACTCGACCTCACGCAGTACGACGGACTCGGCGCGGCGCTCGCGACCGACGGAACGTTCGCCGGTGCGCGCGTGGTGTCCGCGCGGGCCAACAGCGTCGCGCAGGCGGAAGAGCTGCTTGGGGTGAATGCGTCGTTCGAAGTGATGGTGGCGCTCAATCGCGAGACCTCGGCGTGGCTGCTCGAACCGGGGCGCACCGCGGATCGACTGGCGGTCTTCCAGCCGACCTACGAACGACTTACCGAGTCGGCCGAACGCGACGTGGATCTGCGCGATTTCTTCTCGCGATTCACACTCGATGTCCCGGTCGAAGGCGTGCCGGCGTGTTCGCTCGGACGTGCGCCGCGTGTGCGGCCCGAGACGCTCGATACGTCGATGATGACGACCGAGGGACGGCTCGAGATCTTCCGCTACACGAAGCGGTACATCCTCGAGCACTACCTGACCAAATCGCTGCGCTGCAAGACCTGCGTGCACAACGAATCATGCGAAGGGATGCACGTGAACTACGTGCGCGCCCACAGCTACGCGTTCATGCAGCCGCAGGTCGCGGACGCCGAATAGGCGCCGTACGCGAACGCAACGCGCGGTCGATCCGATGATGAGCTGGCTCGAGATCACCCCCGACTATCGCTGCAACAATCGCTGCCTCGGGTGCTACTCGGTGCAGGATGCCGGGCCGTCGATCACGCCACGCGAGGTGATCGACGCGCTCGAACGCGCGAAGCGCGCCGGGACCCGCGCGCTCTGGATCGGCGGTGGCGAACCGACCATGCGGCGCGACCTGTTCGCGATCGTGAAGGCCGCGCGGGAGCGTGGATTCGAGCGAGTGAAACTGCAGTCCAACGGGATGATGCTCGCGTATCCAGAGTTCACGCAGCGCTGCGCGGAAGCGGGCGTTACCGAAGTGAGCTTCTCGGTGAAGGGTGCGAGCGCCGACGTACACGACCGAATGGTTCGTACGCCCGGCTGTTTCGATCTGATGCTGCGTGGCGTCGATGCGGCGCGCGAAGCAGGGATGGCGGTCGAAGCGGATGTGCTCGTGTACGCGAGCACCGTGGGCGAATTGCCGAAGGTGGTGACGTTGCTCGGACCGCGCGGCGTGCGAGTCGTCCGCGCGTGGCTGCTCTCTGCCGCTGAAACGAGCGATGCAGCGGTGCGCACCGAGGTTCCGCGGATGACGGATGTCGCGAACGCGGCGATCGCGGCGCGCGAAGCCGGGCGCGCGTGGAACGTGGTGATCGAATCACTGCACACCCCGCCGTGCGTCTTTCCGCCCGCTGCGCGCGACCTCGCGTACGACGTGGCGAAGTTCGGTCTGACGGTGGTGAATCCGGGCGGGCATTCGTTCGCACTCGAAGACTCGCCCATCGAAGGTGGGACGTATCTCGCCGCTTGCGACGGATGCGCGGCGCGCTCGGCCTGCCGCGGGGTGCGCGCGGACTATCTCGCGCTGCACGGCGGGGCCGAGATCTGCGGCATCGCGGGCGCGTAGGCGCTCGTTTCGCCCGAGCAATCGGCGCGCGGGTGGGCGACGATGTTCCGATGAGACTTACTTCGGCTTCGTTCCGATCGCGTCTTCTCGCGATCGTCGCGGCGGCGAGTGCGCCGGTCGCGATGACAGCATGCTGCACAGAGCGCGAGTACTCGGTCCTATCGCCCGTCGTCGCCAATGACGCCGGCACAGCGAACGACGCGGGCGACGGCGGTGACGCGGCATCGATGGTCGGAACGGACGCCGCGCTCAACTGCCAGGCCGCATGTATCCACACGATCGAATGCGTCGGCGGCTCGGAGGTCATCGGATGCACCCAGGAGTCGGCGGGCATCCGATGTTTCATTCGCTCACTCGACTGCCACGCGCGCCCCGAGTTCTTCGCATCGTGCGGGCGTCGCTTCGATGCAATCGGCGGATGCGAGCGTATCGACGGCCGCCACGACGATAACGGCATCGTCGCAGTGCTCGCGCGCATGGCGGCACTCGAGGCCGAGTCCGCGCCGGCATTCGAGCGACTCGCCTGCGAACTCGCCGCCCACGGTGCGCCGGACGATCTGGTGCATCGCGCCCGTCGCGCAGCGAGCGACGAGCGCCGCCACGCGCGCGTGATGGATCGCCTGGTCGCGCGGTTCGGCGGGGCAAGCGTGACGCGCGATTACGGCGCCGCGAGCACGCGCGGGCTCGAAGCGATCGCGATCGAAAATGTCGTCGAAGGATGCGTGCGCGAATTGTTCGGCGCGCTCGTCGCCGAGTATCAAGCGCGGCATGCCGGCGACCCGGCGGTGCGTGCAGCCATGCGCGCGATCGCCCGCGACGAAGCGGCGCACGCGTGGCTCGCGATGGACGTCGATGCGTGGTTGACGTCGCAACTCGACGACGATGCGGTCTTGCGTATCGAAGCGGCCCGGCGCGATGCGGTCGAGGCGCTCGCCGCCGAGGTGCCGTCGGTCGCGAACGAAGTCCTCCGCACGGTCGGACTACCCGATGCGTCCGTTCATCGCGCGATGGTCGCGCACGCGCGTCGCGCGGTGTGGTCGTGACATGAAGCGAATCGCATTCGTCTACGTGTTCACGGCCGCGAGTACGGTCGCGCCGAGCGCGCTGGCTCAATCGAGCGATGCGCCGGATGCGACGAGCGCCTCGCCCGCGACCGATCCGCAATCGCCCGATGCGTTGCCGGCGGTCGAGATCGATGCGCCACGACCTGCGACGCCCGCGCCGACGTACTATCTCGCTTCGCAGTCGGTGCGCGCGCCGCGCCCTCCGCGACCGGAACTGCCGCGAAACGTCGTCGCGTGGCAGCCGCTCTCGTTGATCTTCGCGTCGTGGGATCTCGAGTACGAACGCGTGCTCGAGCGACACGTCTCCGTGTACGCGGCGACGAGTTTCGTCTTCGCGGCGCACGACCCGTATCGCGGTCCCGCGGACTTCTGGGTCTACGGTTTCGCGGGCGACATCGGCGCGCGATTCTATCCGTGGGGAAACGCGCCCGACGGCTTCTTCCTCCAGCCTCACCTCGGGCTGATGACCTTCAACGATCAATACAACACGCGCTCTCAGGGGCTCGGGTTCCGCACCGGGTTGCTCCCCGGCTACGCCGTCGTCATCGCGCGCCACGTCGACATCTCGTTCGGCACCGGCTTCGAATACGGTCGGTTCACTCGCGGTGGCTACACGCGCGACTGGGTCGGCGTGACAGTGCGACTCGCGCTCGGCGTCGTGTTCTGACCGATCATTCAGCGCTCGCGCGAACTGTGCTACCGCGTCGAGCATGCATCGCGTGCTCGCCGATCTCGTCGATCTACTCACCCTCGAACGACTCGATCGCGATCTGTTTCGCGGCCGGAGCCAGGATCTCGGCTGGGGCGCGATCTTCGGCGGGCAGGTGCTCGGACAAGCCCTCTCCGCGGCCGCGCAGACTGTCGTCGCAGAGCGCCCGGTGCACTCGCTGCACGGTTACTTCCTGCGCGCGGGCGATCTGAACCATCCGATCGTGTATCAGGTCGAACGGCTTCGCGACGGCAAGAGCTTCACCACGCGGCGCGTATCGGCGATCCAGGAAGGCGAGGCGATCTTCAGTCTGGAGGCTTCGTTCCAGGTCGAAGAAGCCGGCTTCGAACATCAAGACGCGCTCCCTGACGTGCCGCCGCCCGAGTCGCTGCGTTCCGAGCGCGACATGGCGATCGCGATCGCGGACCGTCTCCCGACGAAGCTGCGCGCAATGGCAACTGCCGAACGTCCGATCGAGATTCGCCCGGTGCAGCCGCGCGATCCACTGCGTCCCAAGCAGGCCGATCCGCAGCGCCATCTCTGGTACCGCAGCATCGATGCGTTGCCCGACGATGCGTCGCTCCATCGTTACCTCCTCGCGTACGCGTCGGACTTCTCGTTTCTCGGCACCTCGATGGACCCTCACGGCGTGAGCTGGCTCTCGCCCGGCATGCAGGTCGCTTCGCTCGATCACGTCATGTGGTTCCACCGTCCGTTTCGATTCGACGAATGGCTCCTCTACGCAGTCGACAGTCCGTCGGCGTCGGGCGGTCGCGGACTCGTGCGTGGAAGGTTCTTCGATCGCGCTGGTCGCCTCGTCGCGAGCTGCGCGCAAGAGGGACTGATTCGCAAGCACGCCACCTGAGACGCGCGAACGCCGCGCAGTGATCGTAGGATGCCGCGATGGGGCTGCCGCGAATGCGATTGCTGGCGTGTGTCGTGCTGATCGCGTTCGCCGGCGCGCTCATCGCGTGCCGCTACCCCGCGACCGAAGTGCTCGTCGTGATCGACAGCGACGCGCCGGCCGATCGTGTGCTGACGCTGAGCGCCACCGTGGTCGGTAGCGACGCTGCCGATGGCGGCAACCGGATGTGGGTCCGCGGCGCGAGCGCTTCCGGGGGGATCACATTGCCCGCGTCGTTCGGCGTCACGCCTCGCGCAGCAGGCGCGGCCGAAGCGATCACGTTGAGAGTCGAAGCGTCGCTCGCTGCCGGCGCGCGCGGCGAACCTGCAGTTCGATTCCTTCGCGAAGCGCGGTTTCGTCTATCACCGCGCAATCCGGGCGTCCTGCGCATCTTCCTGCCGATGGCCTGCGGCAATGCCGCGACCGGTTGCACCAGCGTGTCGGCTGCCGACTGCACGGTCGCGGTCCGTTGCACCGAGCGGATGCAAACGTGCGGTGACCGCGGAGAGTGCGTGTCGCCCGAGACCACACCGGTGCCCACGGCGCTCGACGACGGAAGCGTGCACAGCGGCACAGACGGCGCACTCGACGCGCCCGCGTCCGACGTCGCGAACGATACGCAGTGCGGCGCGAACGAAATCGTGTGCGGTGGTTCGTGCGTGTCGCGACTCGACCCTGCCCATTGCGGCACGTGCACCAACGCTTGTGCACCCGTGGCCAATGCGATCGCGAGTTGCGCGACAGGCGCGTGCGACTTCGTTTGCAACGCGAACTTTCATCGATGTGGCACCGCGTGCGTGGCGAACGACGACGTCGCCAGTTGTGGACGTGCCTGCACGCCGTGTCTGCCCGCGCCGAACTCGGTCGCGCGATGCGACGGGGTGACGTGCGGTATCGCCTGCAACGCAGGGTTCGGTGACTGCGACGGGAACGCGTCCAACGGCTGCGAAACGAACCTCGCCGTCAGCCCTGCAAATTGCGCGGTCTGCGGCACCGTGTGTCCGGGCGGTGCTTCCGCGACGTGCGCATCTGGGGTCTGCGGCCTGTCGAGTTGCGCGAGCGGAACCGGCGATTGTGACGGCAACGCGGGAAACGCCTGTGAGACGGACACCCGAACGAGTGCGTCGAACTGCGGCACGTGCGGCAACGTCTGCAGCTTCGCCAACGCGAATGGGACGTGCACCGCGAGTGTCTGCGCGATGGGCGCCTGTCTCGCGGGCTTCGCGAACTGCGACGGTGCGTCGACCAATGGATGCGAGGTGCGCACGACCGACGACGTCGCCAACTGCGGGGCGTGCGGGCGCGCGTGCACGACGCTTCACGGCACGCCGACTTGCGGGGGCGGCGTGTGCGGAATCGCATCCTGCGATGCGGGCTACATGGTGTCGGGCGCTTCTTGCGTCGTCGCGATGGCGTGCGGCAACGGCGTGATCGAAGGGACCGAGACGTGTGACGACTCCAACACCGCGCCAGGCGATGGCTGCTTCAGCGACTGCCACTACGAGGGTGATCCTGCCGACTATTGCCCGGGTACCGTCATCCTCACGACCGGACTATTTCGCGGCTACACGACGAGTATGAGCGCGCAGTACATCCAAGGCTGCGGCGTATCCGGCGGAGGGCGCGACGTGGTCTATCACTTCATCGCACCGCGTTCAGGGACGCTCGCGGTATCGGTTCACAACGATGCCTCGTCGGGCTCGGACGTGATCCTCGCGCACACGTTCGACTGCTCGCCGATCTCGGCGCCGTGCGTGCGGCAGCCGCCGGGAGCGACGGCGACCGAGACCATCGCCGTCACGAACGGCGAGGATGTGTATTCGTACGTGTGGTCGACTGCGGCCGGCGCCACCTTCACGATCGAGTGGCGCTACACGTCGTGAAAGGGCTCAGCGCGCGCGTCGAAGTCGCGTGACCGTGAAGCCCGCGAGGACGGCGAGTGCGACGCCCGCGAGCGCGGGACGTTCGCGCGGGGCCGACCCCGGACGAGTGTTGCACTGTCGTCCCGCCGAGGCCGGACGCGTGGTGGGCGCGACGACCTGATTGGCGGGAGTCGGCTGTGCGGTCGGCGTCGCGGCGCCGTTCGGGCTGGCCGATGCCGCGGTCTCGTCGTTCATGCACGCACGCCAGTGCTCGTTGCGATCGTTCGTGAATTCACGGCAGTGCGAAGGACGATGGAGGTACCCGTGGCATTCGGCGCCGACCGCGAGGCGATCGCACTCGTGTGCGTCGGGTTCGCACGAGATGTTGGTGCGGCCGGGACGACGCGGGTCGGTGTGATGGACGCAGGTCCCGGCGGTGCCGTTGTCGAGAATGCATTGCGCACCCGCGGGGCGATCGACGCACTCGGGCGGTGGCGGCGAGATGAGATCGGCGCGCGCCACGCCGGGGAGCGTGATCGCGATCGAGAAGGCCAGCGCGAATGCGGATCCGAGGAGTGTCGTGTGTTTCATGCGGAGCGTTCGACACGCTCGCAGTGAAGTACTTGGAAGCGCAACTTCGCGGCGCGAATCGTCCAATCCTTGCGCTTCCGCGCACGTCGAAGGCAGATGGGTCCATCGATGGAGCACGACGCGGTCCGATGACGACGACGATCGCGAACACCACCGTCGATGCGATCGCGGGGCTCGCCGATTCGTTGCGCGCGTCGTGGCTGCGCATGGTCGCGCCGACGATCAAACCGGTGCTCGTCGACCGGCGCCTGCGGATTGCGACCGCGCTCTCGCTCACGGTCGCCGTCTCGCTCGCGCTCACGGCCCTCGCACCGATCGCACTGCTCGCGCTCGGGCCGATCGTGTGGGGCGTGCCGCATCTGCTCGCCGACGTGCGTTACCTGGTGGTGCGCTCGAAGCTCCATCGACGCATCGGCGTGTGGCTCGCGATCTTCGCGCCGATCATCGTCGCGGCGATATGCGACAGCGGCGCGCGGATCGGAGCGTTCTCGATCGTCGGTGCGGGCATGGTCGCGCGTGGGGCCAGCATGGCGCGGCGAACCCTCGTCGCAGCGGTGGGGATCGCG
Source organism: uncultured Myxococcales bacterium (assembly GCA_966212315.1). Lineage (GTDB taxonomy): Bacteria > Myxococcota_A > Polyangia > Polyangiales > CBIHQZ01. The sequence goes on along the minus strand of CBIHQZ010000024.1, from coordinate 8,038 downwards.
TTGTGCCTCGCCGCCCATCGATGGCCGTGGGTTACGGATCTGGTCCTCGCGCATCTTCACAACGTGGTCGCGCTCGCACTCCTGTGGGCGTTCGTGCCGCGCGACAGACGACACCTCGCTATTCCGTTCGCGGCTTTCGCGGCGGTCTCGATCTTCATTCTCGCGGGCGGGATCGACGGCGCCGTGACGACGCTCGCGGGATGGCGTTCGTTCGCGGGGCTCTCGCTCGGTCCGCTGCTGCGGGTGTACGCGCCGTTTCCCGAACATCTCGGTTTCGCACGCCGGCTCTTGCTGCTGTTCGCGTTCGGGCAATCGGTTCACTACGCCGTCTGGCTCCGAAGCATTCCGGACGAGACGCGCCCGCAGGCGTCGATCCGTTCGTTCCGACAGACTGCTCGGGCGCTGCGACGCGAACTCGGCACCGTGCTTCCGCTCCTCGCACTCTGCGCAGCCGCGGTGCTGGCGTTCTGGGCTTGCATCGATCTCACCGCCGCGCGCGGAAGCTATCTGCGCTTCGCATCGTTTCACGGGCACCTGGAGTTCGCGCTGGCTGCGCTCGCATGGGCCGAACGGCGCGCGCCGTGAATGCCGTTCACTGGCTCGTCGCGTTTGCTTTCACACAACTCGTCGAGATGCCGATCTACATGCGCGCACTGCGCGGACGGCCGGGCGTTGCATTCGGCGCGAGCGCGATCACGCATCCATTCGTGTGGTTCGTGATCCCGGCTGCGTGGACGCGGATCTACCTCGCGATGATCGGACTCGACTCGCGCCTGATGATCGCGTCCCCCGTCGCTCGCTACATCGCACTCACAGTGTTGGCCGAGACGTTCGCGGTCATCGTGGAGGCGATCTACCTGCGTGCATTCGGATTGCGACGTGCGCTCTGGTGGTCGCTCGCGGCGAACGCGGCGAGCGTGGGGCTGGGGCTGATCCTGCGGTCGATGTTCGGATGGCCGTGAGCGGTCGTCGCGCTACTTCCGTGACAGCAGCTTCTCGCCGAGTCCATTCGGGTCGTTGCGGACGCGCTCGATCAAGCCCGCTGCATTCGCACGATGGCGATCGGCGACGGGACCTTCGGTGCGCGCGGCGAGGCGCGACTCTGCGGCCGCGCGGCGCAGCATGAGTTCGTACACGTGGTGCATCGACGCGAGTCCTTCGCCCGACCCGGTGGCCCAGGTACCGATCCGCCACTGCAACGATTCGGCTTCGGAGAGCGCATCGATCGCAGCGGCGTCGTCGCCGGCCTGCTCGAACTCGGTCGCGCGTTGCTCGAGCAGCGCGAGGCATCGGTCCACCGCGGACTCATCGGTCGGGCACTCGGCGAGTCGCGCGCGGAGTCGGGCGAGGTCGTCGTCGCTCGTGGCCATCGCGCGAGGATAGGCGAGGGACGACCGATTCACGAGCGATGATCATCGCGGACGTACGGTGTATCCCTCTCGCATGGGCGCCTTCTTCACCAACGTTCAAGTTCGTGGGTCCGATGTGGCAATCGTTGCCGACGCACTGCGTGCCGACGCCGATACACGCGGCATGGACGCATTGGCAAACGATGATGCCGGCGCCGCCGATCGCGTGGTTCTCGTTCTCCCGCCAGAACAAGGCTGGATCACCATCTACGACGAGGCGACCGAAGGGCAGGACATCCAATCGCTCGAGGCGCTCGCCGCCGCGTCTTCGCGCGCAACCGAATCGTTCGCATTCACGGTTTGCATTCACGACAGCGACATTCTCGATCTGCGTCTCTTCGACCGCGGCGCGCGGGTCGATCGCCTCGACTCGGATCCCACCTATTACGGCAGCGTTCGTCCTTCGAAGAAGGAACGCGCGGCCAAGGCCGGGAATGCCGCGGCGTGGTTCGCGTTGCTCGACAACGATCCGGCGCGACGTGATCGGCTCGCCGAGGCGTTCGCATCGCAGTCGTTGTTCGCCGAGTCGATGTTGCGTGCGGTATGCGACGTCGTCGGGTGCGAGCCCATGCGTGCCGCGACGGGGTATCGCTATGCCATCCAGGACGGCACCGAACTTCCCGACGGCACGATCACGCTTCGTTTTCGCCTGCGTCAGCGCCCCGCCTACGAGACCACCAGCGATGCGCCGACCGAGCTGGTCACGGAGTCATTTGCGAACGGCGAGATTCGATTCGCGGTCGGTGACGAAGTGCGTTGCTCGCTCGGCGCGCGTAGCACGGGACGCGCATCGAAGGGCCTCGGCGTGCGCGCGTGGGGAAGCGTGCTCGAGCGCGGGCTCGTGGCGATCGAACGCTTCGAAGTCGTCATCGGCAACGTGCGCGACGGCGCGAAGCATCAGAACCTCGCGCCGCGAGAGGCTCGATCGGGCGAGGGCGGCAAGATGTTCGTCGCGGATCTCGTCGATGCGGCGATTCCGCCCGGGTCCGCAGAGCCATTCGCCGGATTTGCTCCCGGCATGGACGTGATGAAAGCGATGGACGAAATGATGCGCGCGCGCGTTCACGTGAACGTCGTGGGGCTCGCGGTGGCAACCGGTTCGGGCGAACTCGGAATCGGGCTCACGCCACTCGAGCGTTCGGAAGGATCTGCGGGAACGATCGTGTCGATCGCCATCGATCCAACGTTCGAGCTGCCCTTGCGCATGCGCGATCGGAAGCAGGTGTCGGGTGAGAATCTTTCGCATCTGTTGCGTCCTCTCGCAGAGGATTCGCAGCTCGTCGCGATGATCGGTTGCGACACGCGTACCGCGCTCGGTGCCGCTGCACTCGCCGCAATCGAGAGTGTGCGCAGCGAATTGCCCGACGACGCCAAGGTGGACATCGCGACGTTCTTTGCCGACGGATCCCGACGACCGAAGGTCGGTAGCGGCAAGGTGAAGACGATGCTGCGCGGAAAAAAGCTCGCGTCGCTCATCGAAGCGATCGAGCGCGAGTCCATGGTCACGGTCGACGCAGGGCCCTTCGCGATGTCGGCGGGTACGACGGTGTTGCCCCAGAGCGAGAGCGAGCGCGTGCCGTGGATGTTGCTGTCGCTCGCGTGCGAAGGCCGCGATGTCGAGGCAGTGCGTGCGCGCTGGACTGCGCTGATCGATGCGGCGATGCGCGACGGAAGTGCGATGCAGGCCACGCTCGGTCGGGCTGGATGGCGGGCGAATCAGATGGTCGGGCAGGCGGCCTACGAGAGTGCGTGCGGAATGGCCCACGACGTCGGAACGCTTCGACGATGGATCGAGCAGTGGGTGCGCGTACCGAGCAACGACCGGCTCTGGGTTTCGCGCGCGCTTGCCGATCGAGCGGATCGCAGTGCTGTCGCGGCGGTGGCCGATGAGGAACAGATCGGTACCGCGGTGCGCTTCACGTTGCGGGATCGATCGCGATGGCTCGCCTTCGAGGAAGCGATCTCCGCGATACTCCCGACCGCGGAAGACTCGCGCGCGGCAAGAAAGATCGGCTGACGCGAGGTCGTCCTTGCTCGCGCGCGGGCTGTCCCCTCCAATCCGCGCGATGCGAACCCTGCCGATTCTGTTGCTGACGACGATGACGTTCGCGGCGTGCGCCTCCGCGAGTTCCGGTCGGCCGAGCACCGAACTCGCCACTTCGAATAGTTCGTCGAGCGCACCGTCCTCCTCGAGTTCGCCCATTCCGCCGGCCGTCGTAATGCACGACGCGCGCTACCGCTTCTCGCTGGTGATTCCTGATGGATGGGAACGCGTCGACGACGACCAACTGCTTCAACTTCATCTCGATGCGGTCGCCGCGATTCGGTCGACACGCTCCGCCGCGATTCTCTCGATCGAAGTGACGCCGCTGTGGGCCGGCGACAACTCCGACAGCGTGATGACCGAGTGGGCGCGCATGTTGAACGTGCGGCAGCTGCGCCCCGGAGCGCGCTCGATGGAGACCTACTCGGGTGAGCAGGCGATGGCGTTTTCCGCCGAGTGCACGCTCAACGACGTTCCCCTCGCGATCGAGGCCCGGGTGTTCGCGCGCGGGCAGCATCTCTACGGCGTGCATGTGATCCAAGCGCCCGATGCGGGCGTCGACGCCGCCGCGATGCTCGCAAACTTCCGCCTCGAGGCCGGCGAAGCCACGCGCGACGATCTCGATGTGCGCGTCACGTCGGACAGTGGACCTGGCTGGCGCATCGACGGTCGCACGTTGTGGGATGTCGGTCGCGCCACGGTGGTGGAGATCCCCGAGGGATGGTCGTTCATCGATCGCTGGTCGACGCGCGCACTGACACACGAAGAGAACGTCGGCTTCGCATCGAACACATCGTCGTCGTTGATCGCGCTCAACGGAGTGCCCGTCGATCCGCGCGACATCCCGGCGCTGGATCGCATGGCGGACGCTTCGTTCGAAGCGCGTGCTGGAACGAATGCTTCGAGTGCACCTCCCGCTACGTTGACCGTCGAAGGCCACGATTATCCGATCCGCGCGGGAGTGCGTGACGGTGTCGACTTCCGACTGGCTCGCGCGTGCGTCGGCACGGTCTGTTACCTCGTGCAGGCAACGCGGTTGGAACACGATCGCGACGACGTCACGGCCGTTCTTCGCCAGCAGCCGTCGTTTCTTCGCGCGATGACCCCGGCCGAGCGGGTGACCTGGCGAACGCGCGTGCCGTCCTCGAACGATGCTCACCTGGTCAGCGACAGCGGCACGTTTCGCGGCGGTCACTTCGTCGACGTGTTCAACGGCGTTCGTCTCGAACTGCCTACCCGTGTCGAATGGAACATCGTCCCCGCGCCGGTGCACGACGGCGGCGGGTTCACCGCGTTTGCGCTCACGCTTCCGATCGCGGTGAAGTTCGACGCTGTGACCGGTCGCACGTCGACGGACGCCGCGGCACATCAAGCAGCGCTGGCGCCTTTCCCGAACGCGACGACGCTTTCGCACACGACGCGAAGAGCTGGGGCGGTCACGATTCAGGTCTCGACATTGCGCGTGCCTTCCGCCGGCGGAACCGCAGTCGTAGCGACCGCGGTCCGCGGCGATCTCGTCGTGCGCATCACGGTCATGGGTCTCGAACACGGTGTCGAAACGAACCTCGCGGTCGTTCGCGGCATCGTCGATTCGCTCACGATCGCGCGCGGACCCATCGAACCGATTCGCACGGCACGCGGGCGACGTATCAACGATCAGGCCGGCTATTCACTGGCGCTGCCGGAGGGTTGGCGACGCGAGGCAGGTGCGCAATCGATGGCGAATCAGTTCAGCGATCGCTGGTTCGACGGCGCCCACGAGATCCTCGTGCGCGTGCACGGACCCGGTCGCGGCCCCGATGCGACGCGCGGTCCAGGTGCGATGATTCGTTGGGTGAACTGGAGCGACCCGGCCGCGCCACACGCGGAGCAGTGGTCGTCGACGACGTTGAACGGCGCGGCGGCGAGCACGGCGAATTGGACCGCGGCGGACGGGACTGCGATGCGCGCGTGGCACGTCGTCGCCGATCGAACCGGCTACGTCATCGTGGTGCAGGATCGACCGGAGGACGTGGCGCGCGCGCAGACCTTTCGTATCGAGCGGTAGAGCTTGATTTCACCGTGGGCTACGCGGAAACGCGTCACTGCAATCGAGTGAGTACGTCACTCCACTCGTTCACGCACGACGGCCCGCTCGCGAACTCGTACCGCGCGACGCGTCCTCGCTCGAGCGCGAGAAACGATGCGGAGTGGGTGCCGTACACCGCCGTGTGCACGCAGACCGGCGAGAGCGCGCGCACGAAGTCCATGGTGGCGAGTGAGTCGGGCGGCGGCGGCGCGAGAAGCGCATCGGGCATCACGGTGTGATCACGCAGCGTGGCTTTCATCGCGAGGGCAAAACTCTCGAACGGTTCGGCGAGCGCGGGTGCGAGAAGTGACTTCGCGTGCGCGACCTTCGGGAAGTCCGCTGAGTCGAGCACGTCGTTCGGGAGCACGAAGAGACCGTGTGCAAGCGGTTCGATGTGAACGCTGGCAGGCGCATCGCGCACGTACGCGACGTGCAGCGCGCCAGCGTCGCCGAAGACCAGATTGAACGGGTTGTAATCCGCGCCGTGGAGCGCGCGGAGATAGTTCAGCATCGCCTCGACCGACGTCTGCTTCAGCACTTCGACCACGACTTCACCGCGCGAGCGTCGCGACCGATCGGCTTCGTGCCACGTGCGTTGATTGGTGATACCCGCGAAAAGTCCGAGTTCGTTCACGCCGAGCCACGTGCCGCCCTTCACGCCGTCGCGGCCGCCGGTGACACGTGGAAAGAGATCGTGCAGGAGCACGGGCGCGGTCGACTCGCGTGCGTAGAACTCGTCGCGGTTCGCGGCGATGACAACCGGATACGCGGAGTGTGCGTGGTTCGCGACGATGATGGTGCACATGCGCGCCCACGGACCCTGGGGCCCGGAGGTTCGCGACGCCAGAGCGCTCGACGGATTTCGCCGAATATCCTCGGGAAAGTGCGCGGTTGTCGCGCAGGGCTTCAACCTTTACAGCCCTGGAACGCCCGTTTATAAGTGGCCGCCCGAAAACCCTGGGGGGCAGCCCGCCCCGCATTCCCATCCGTCCCTCGAGACGTTCTGGAGGCTTCGAACAGCAATGGACACCGCACTTCTCGGCCTGGCTCAGGTCGAAAGCGCTCCCGCCGGTCACGGCGGAGAAGCGAATCTCGTTCTCCCCGACCTGCATTCGGTGAACTTCCTCGGCATGCCGGGTTCGACCCTGCTCATGGCCGGCCTTGCCGTCTGCGTGTTCGGTCTGCTGTTCGGTCTCGTGAGCTTCACGCAGCTCAAGAACATGCCCGTGCACAAGTCGATGCGCGACATCTCGGAGCTGATCTACGAGACGTGCAAGACGTATCTCGAGACCCAGGGGAAGTTCATCCTCCTGCTCGAAGCGATCATCGGCGGGATCATGTTCGTGTACTTCAAGTTCCTGACGCACCCGCAGGCGTCGTGGGCGAAGGTCGGGATCATCCTCCTCTTCAGCCTCGTCGGCATCGCGGGCTCGTACGGCGTCGCGTGGTTCGGCATTCGCGTGAACACCTTCGCGAACAGCCGCACGGCGTTCGCATCGCTCGAAGGCAAGCCGTACCCGGTCTACGCGATTCCGCTCAAGGCCGGCATGAGCATCGGGATGCTTCTCATCTCGACCGAACTGTTCCTGATGCTCTGCATCCTTCTCTTCATCCCGCGTGACTTCGCAGGCCCGTGCTTCATCGGCTTCGCCATCGGCGAGTCGCTCGGCGCGTCGGCACTCCGCATCGCGGGCGGCATCTTCACGAAGATCGCGGACATCGGTTCCGACCTCATGAAGATCGTCTTCAACATCAAGGAAGACGACGCGCGCAACCCGGGCGTGATCGCGGACTGTACCGGCGACAACGCCGGTGACTCGGTCGGTCCGACGGCCGACGGCTTCGAGACCTACGGCGTGACGGGCGTCGCGCTCATCTCGTTCATCCTTCTCGCGGTTCCCTCGCCGACGCTCCAGGTCCAGCTGATGGTCTGGATCTTCGCGATGCGCATCATGATGGTCATCGCGGCCGCGGTCTCGTACTGGGTCAACGAAGCGATCGCCAAGAGCCGCTATGGCAACGCCGAGAAGATGAACTTCGAAGCGCCGCTCACCTGGCTCGTGTGGATCACGTCGATCGTCGCGGTCATCACGACCTACGTCGTCTCGATGGTGCTGGTGCCGAGCCTCGGTGGCGACACGAGCCTCTGGTGGAAGCTCTCGACCATCATCACCTGCGGCACGCTCGCGGGCGCGATCATCCCCGAGATGATCAAGATCTTCACCTCGACCGAGTCCGCCCACGTTCGCGAAGTCGTCACGGCATCGCGCGAAGGTGGCGCATCGCTCAACGTTCTCGCCGGTCTCACGGCGGGTAACTTCAGCGCCTACTGGATGGGCGTCGTGATCGTCGGCCTCATGGGCATCGCGTACGGCGTGAGCACCCAGATTCCGGCCGAAATGATGCACGCCGCACCGGTGTTCGCGTTCGGCCTCGTGGCCTTCGGCTTCCTCGGCATGGGCCCCGTGACCATCGCGGTCGACTCGTACGGTCCGGTGACGGACAACGCGCAGTCGG
>CBIHQZ010000023.1:0-16735 GCA_966212315.1 uncultured Myxococcales bacterium | reverse complement strand
GTTGTGCGAGCCCCCCGCGCAGCTGCTCTGGAAGCGATCGTCGCCCGATGTGGTGCCGGTGACGGTCTGACCTGTTCGAAGCGCAGGCGCCGCGCGGCACACCCGCTCGAGCGCTGCGAGTTCTTCGATGCGCGTCGTGAGCCGGTATCGCCCGAATGCACGCGCCTGCGCGCTGTCGACGACGACGTAGTACGTGCCGCGATCGAGTACCGCGTCGACCGCGTTGTCGTCGTGCAACGCACCCGCACGACACGCGATGACTGCGCTGGCCGGGATGTCGCGGCCCGGGCACGAGCGCGAGAGGAGCAGCACGCCGTGGGCATTGTCGTTCTGCTCGAAGAACAAGCGCACATGAGAGCGTGCGGTGATGTCGAGGCGATAGACCGCGTCGTATCCGTCCTGCGCCACGCCGCAGGGGGCGGCGATGTCGTCGTGCGCGAGGAACGTGTTGCCGTCGACGGTCTGCCCGTTCGTGAGCGGTTGCGCATCGGCGCAGGTGTCGCCTGCCATGCCGCTGCCGCCTGCAACCGGCGCGAGGTCCGCTTCGAGTGTGTAGCTCCCCGTGCCGTTCGATCCGTAGGCATCCGTGAAGACGTAGTAGGTGCCGGGCGGGACGACGGTGTTGATGCGCGAGTGCTGCACGTCTTCCGCGTCGTCGTTGCACGCGACCTCGCTGCTCGCATCGGCGCACGCGCGGCGCACGTAGAGCGCGCCGTCGTAATCGCTCTCCTGGAAGAGTTGCAGACGCGACTCCTGCGGCACATCGAGCCGGTACACGTGATCGGGTCCCGGCGTGTGATTCGCGCAGGTGCCTTGAAACACGTTCGGATCGCTCGACGCCGCGGTCTGCCCGCTCAACGCCTGACCGACGGTGAGCGCAGTCGCCTGCTGACAGACTTCAGCGGCCGACGGCACTTCGCCACCGGTGACGGTGAGCGTGAACGAGCCGTGATTTTCCGCGTAGCCATCGGCGAAGATGAAGTACGTGCCGGGTTCGAGCGCGGCGGACACCCGCGAGTGCGACGTGTCGTTGTCATCGTCGTTGCACGCGCCGGTCGGCTCGCTCTGCGCGTCTTCGCAACTCGAGCGGATGTAGATCGCACCGTCGTAGTCCTGCTCCGCGGCGACGGTCACCAGCATGCGGCGGTCGACCTGCAACTGATAGACGATCTCGGGCGCGGTGCCTTCGTTGATGCAGCTGCCGGTCTGACTGCTGTGACCGCGCGTCGTGTCGCCGCTGACGGTCTGACCGATCTGGATCGGAATCGGCGAGGCACACGAGCCCGCTTCGCCTTCGCCCGATCCGCCACCGCCCGCGCCGGCTGCACCACGCGCGCCGCCGCGCCACGAGCCGAGCATGTACGTGCCGCCACCCGACGCCATGCGCAGCGTGACGGTGTAGTGCCCGCGCGCGCTCGGACAGAACTGCGCCGAGGCTTGCGCATCGTGCGAGCTGTCGCCGGCGACGCGCTGATTGTTCGCGTCGAGCACTGCGACGTCGACATCGCGCGCGCCGTCGCCGCCGAAAGCTACGAACGTGTAGCACTGCGCTTCGAGGTCCATCGGGAAGCGCGCGGTGCCGCCTTCGCCGAGCGAGCCTTCGGAGATGTGGCCGACCTGATTGAGCCCCAGCGATTCGAACGCGTTGTGCACGGCGACGAATCGCCCCTGCGACGATGCGGCGCCCGAGCAACCGGCCGCGAGCGCGACGAGGACCGACGGGAGTACAGCAGTGGAACTTCGCCGCGCACGGGCAGCGAGTACTCGATCGAAAGCGCGCATCCAGATCCTCCGGTTCACAGGCGCGGGAGCGTACCGCGCGGTGCGACGTGGTCCAACGCTTCCGCAAGGTTTCCGTCGCGCGAGCACTCGCGCGTCAGAGAAATTTGCGAACGAGGTACGCGCACCACTCGAAGACCTTTTCGATCCAAGGCCGCCGTGCCCACGCGGCGCGATCGACTTCGCGGCAGCGCGCCAGGTCGGAACGGATGCTCGTTTCCACCGACTCGACGAACGCCGCCTCGCGCGACGCGACATTGACCTCGAGGTTGTATCGGAGTGAGCGGTAATCGAGGTTGTAGCTCCCGACGGTGGCCCACTCGTCGATGACCGCGCTCTTCGCGTGCATCATGCCCTCGAGCCAGAAGTGCACGTGCACCCCCGCGCTCATGAGCGATGCGTAGAGCGCACGCGCGGCCCATCCGACCGAGGGAACGTCGGACTTCTCGGGCACCACGACGCGTACTTCGACGCCGCGACGCGCGGCGCGCTCGAGTGCGCGGCGCACGGTGTTGTCAGGGAGGAAGTAAGAGTTCGCGACGAGGATGCGGTAGCGCGCCGAGCGGATCTGGCGAACGTACATGTTGCGAATCGTTCGCTGTGCGCTCCAGGTGTTGTGACCGATGACCTGTACCGCGGGTCGCTGCGACGTTCGCGTGATCTCGAGTTCGCTCGATGGCGCTGCAACGCGCGAGATGCGCGCGCGCCATCCACCAGGCGCGGCGACGATCTCACCGGTTTCGAATCGCGCAGCGGCGGTGAGTTGTTTGCGCGCGCGACGCGCAGGGCCGGGCCGACGCGCGGGGGGTTTGCCGCCGAGTCGCAACCACGTGTCGAAAAAGAGCGCGCGCAGTTCGACCACCGGTCGTCCGGTCACGCGCACCGCGTCGTCGCGCCATCCGCCGCCGCCTTCGTCCTTCGACGCCGCTTGATCGCAGATGTTGATGCCGCCGGTGAATGCCACGACTTCGTCGACCACCAGGATCTTGCGATGGTCGCGCATGGTGACCCGATCGAGACGAAAGCGCGCGCGCCACGGCGCGATCGGATGGAACTCGCGAATCTGCACGCCCGCGGATTTCAGTTCGTCGAACATCGTGCGGTCGGTGCCGAGTGAACCGACCGAGTCGAACACGAGCAACACGTCGACGCCGGCCCGCGCGCGTTCGGCGAGCGCGTCGGCGAAACGACGACCGGTGCGGTCCGAGTCGAACCAGTACATCTCGAGCAGGATCTCTTCGCGCGCCGATTCGATGGCCTCGAGCCACGCCGGGAATGCCTCGTCGCCGTTGCGAAGTAGCTGGACCGTTCCATCGTCGCCGGCACGTTCGATCGTCACGGAATCGCTCGGCTCTACGCCGTCGCATCGCAAACCACAATGACGCGTGGCGCGGCGGATGCGCGCGGATTCCCTGTCGCCGGCACTCGGGCGTTGGAACGCACCGAACGGTCGGATATAGACATCGCGATGGCGCACGCGTTCGGTGACCACTGCGGCTGCTTTCCGACGGGGCTGCCGTATCCCGGAATCGCCGACCTGCTCCTGCGAGCGCCGACGACCGCACAGGGGATCGCGTCGGAGTTCGACGCGAACGTCGCGTTGCTCGAGCTGCCCCTCGCAGTGATCGACACGGAAACCACCGGCCGCGATCCGGCCCGCGGCGATCGCATCATCGAAATCGCGGTTGTGTACTTCGATCGCGGGATGGTCTCGGGACGCCACTCGCTGCTCATCGATCCGGGCGTGCCGATTCCCGCGGACAGCACCGCAGTGCACGGCATCACCGACGCCGACGTGCGCGGCAAGCCCCGCTTCGACGCCGTCGCGCGCGACGTACTCGGACTTCTCGCCGGTCGCATTCCGGTGGCCTACAACGCGAGCTTCGATCGCACGTTCTTGTTTAGCGAGATGCGCAAGGCCGGCTTCCCGCCAGCGAACGAGCGCGCGTTGCCGCCGGCGATGCGAAACAACGTCGACTGGATCGACCCGCTCGTGTGGGCGCGCGCGCTGCAACCGAACGCCAAGGGATACAAACTCGGCGAGGTCGCGATCCGACTCGACGTAGCCCACGTGAAGGCCCATCGCGCGACCGACGACGCCGAGGCCGCAGGCAACGTGCTCACCGCGCTGTTCCGCGCGAACAGTGCGCTCTCGTATCGCGAAGCCGTGCAGAAGCAGCGTGAGCAATCGCTCGCGTTCGATCGCACGCGTGGCATCTGGCGACGCTGACCGCCCGCGGTCGCGCACGGACGTAAGCGTTCCGCCTGCGGACCAGCTTTGATAGCGTGCGGGCGTGAACCATCGCTCTCGTGCTGTCTCGTCGCCCGGTTCGAATCGTCAGGTCGTCGTCGTGGCCATCGCCGCGGGCCTCGCAATGATCGGTACGAGCCTCGATGCCTCCGCGCACGACCTCGCGCCGCGATCGGTCGAACGGCAAGCGCAACGACGGCGCAATCGTCGTCGCAATCGTCGCCACAACGAGCCGCCGCCTCCTGCGGAACCCGCCGAGCCGGTGGCCAATACGCCGCCCGAGGGATCGAACGAAGCACCGCCGACAATGGTCGCGCAGCCGCCGACGACCACGGAACCGGTCGAAACGCCGGTCGAACATCCGACGCGTCCGATCGCACTCGACGTCGGCCTGGCCTTTCGCGGCATCGGCCGGTCGCTCGGTTTCAACAACGACGCGAACGGTGCGTTCCGCGGCTACGACCTCGCCTTCGGCCCAGCGATCTACGCAGCGCTCGAATGGTTTCCAGGCGCGCACTTCACCTCGAATGCACTCGCCCACATCGGGCTCTACGGCGACTTCGGTTACGCGTTCGGGATCTCGTCGCAAGACACGGCCGGCAACACGTACGCCACGTCGTCACTGCTCTACGACGTCGGCCTGCGCGGACGCATTCCGCTCGGGCACTTCGACCTCGGCATCCGCGCGGGGTACGGCGCGCATTCGTTCTCGATTGCCGACAGCGGCGCGAATCCCTCGGGCGTGCCCGCGGTGAACTATCAGTTCGTGCGCGTCGGCGTGACCGGGCGCTACGACATCGCCGACCGCGTCGGGATCATGCTCGGGTTCAGCTATCTCATCACGCTCGGATCGGGCGCCTACCACATGAACTTCCCCCACGAGTCGGTGCACGGACTCGATGCGAACATCGGTCTCGCGGTGCGCGTCGTGGCGGGACTCGAGGTGCGGGTCGGGTTCGACTTCCGCGCGTTCCTCCACTCGCACAACGTGCAAGCGGGGGATCCCTACATGGTCGAAGGCGCGACCGACATTCTGTACGGCGCGGATTTCGGGCTCGCGTACCGGTTCTGAACGACGCGTCGCAACATGACAGCATGCTGTCACTGTGCAGCGGTCAGAACGTTCCGCCCAGTACGAAGCCGCCCCCGCCGTTCGCGAACCGCAGCATTCCCGGCGCGAGGCTCCCGAACGAAAACCCACCGTGGCGAAAACGCAGTGCGGCCTGCACCGGCGGCGATGGCGCGAGCAGGTCGAACCAGAATGCGAGAGGCACCGCGAGGAACACGCCGCTCCAATAGAAGCGATCGTGCTCGGTCGGGAACAGCAACGCCGAGAGCAGCACACCGACGACCGTGACGCCGCCGGCGACGAGCCCGGCCCGCAATGCCCAGTCGCGCTGCGCGTCGGCGACCATGCCGAGGTATCGCTCCGCATCGCGAAGCAGCACCGGGTTGCCGCGACGTTCGCCTTCGAGCGACTCGCACGTCGTCACCAATCGCGCCGCGCCGGCAGAGTACGGACGGAGCGCGAGGATCAATCCGCCGCCGACCAGACCGAGCCCCAGTCCCGCGCCGAGCGCCGTGAACGCGGGCCGTTCTGAGCTGCCGTCGAGAAGGGTCGGGACGTATGCGAGCGCGCCGGTCGTAACCATCGTCGCGCCCATCGCGATGTGTCCCCAGTCCGCACGCCGTGCCTGTCGACACGCGGTCTCGATGCGCGCCGCGCGATGCGGCTCCATCGGCGATTCCTGCGCGGCACACTGCGAAGCCACCGCCAGGGTCGTCGCCCCCGCGGCCAGCGCCAACCATCCACGAGCCATCACGCGCGCTTCGCTCCCTTGCCGCGCGCCTTCGACGCGGGCGCCTGCGCGGCGGCCTTCGTCTCGGCGATCGACTTCAAGACTCCCGCGAGTGCGATCGACACCTCTCGCTGACGACGCGCGAACGTCTCGGGACCGAGATCGCCGGCGGCGTATTCGCGCGCGAGTCCACGCGCGGTCTCGAGCAATCGATCGCGCTCCGCTTCGAGCGACTCGATCGGCCGCGCGCGCTTGCTGCTGTCGCGCCGTTCGCGTTTCGAACGCGCGCCGAACACCACCGAACCGAGCGCGATCGCCAGCGCCGCGACCGTCGCCGCAGTTCGCTCCGGACCCGCCGACGACGGGATGTTCGCGATGCGAATGCGCAGATGATCGAGCCCCGGATCTTCACGCGACGTTCGTTCGCGACCCGTCACGAGAATGCGCTGCCCGTTGAACGTGCGCTCCTCGGCGCCGCCCATGCCCTCGACGCTGAGTTGCATGCCGGGCGCGGCCTGCGTGCCGACGATGGCGCGCAGCACCGGCAGCGGCAGCGACACATCGATGTCGGCGGAATTGCCCTCGTAGCGAACGCGATACTGGAACGCGAGGTCGATGTGCTCGGACGCGCCGGTCGGCGGAATGCTCCCGCGCAAGACGGCGGCGCCGCCCTCTTCGGTGATGTGCTGATCGCCCATCGTCGGGTCATCGCGAAACGCGGTCGCGCCGCTCGGGAGTCCGAAGCGCAGACCGTTCGTCGGAACGAACGCGACGGGACGCGGCGGCTGACCACCGAGCGACATGTTCGAGAAGTTCACGAGCGAGATGTGCTCGGCGACGATCAATCGATCTTCGGCGAACTGCACTTCGACGCGTGCTTCGGTCACGAGCACTGTGCGCGGGTCGTGGACGACCGGGAATCGCACGAGTTGCACGTGGTAGCCGGCGTTGCTCGGGAGCTGAAACGGCGTGGCGCCGAATCGCGCGCCGTCGTTGTCGGTGCTCGCGCGGTACGCGATGGTGCCGCCGGTCTCGAGGTGATCGAACTGCGCGATGCCGTCGCCGCGTGTGGTCGCTTCGCGCGCGTGCTGCTGCTCGCCGTCGCGCATCGCACCGAGGCGCACCGGGGCGTTCGGCACGGGATTGCCGCTCGGATCGACGACGCGCACGAGGATCACGCCGGCGGGGAGATCGCGCGCTTCCGCGGTGCCGGTCTCCGGCAGTTCCATCTGCTGGATATCCGACGCGGTCGCGTGCCCGTCGTGCGGATCGCGCGGCGCGGTGCCGAGCGGCGGATGACCCGCGGGTATTCCGTTCGCGACCGGCTCACCGGCGGCCGACGGCGCGATGGGCGGGTGGCCCGGAGGCATCGCGGTGTTCACGCTCGCCCCCGTCTGGGCAGGGGCGAGCATCGGATGACCGGGCGGCAATTGCGCGCCGGGATCGATGGGGCCGGGCTGTTGCGCACCGACGGGAGGATGACCGGGCGGCAGCGCGGCGGGCGCGGGCGATGCCTGCGCGAACGACGTCGCGGGGAGCGCGAGGGTCAGCGCAAGGATCGGCAAAGCGAGCGGACGACGCGCGCTGCGATTCATTCGAAGCGGGGTCACGACGCTGCCCCCTCGAGACGCGCCGCACATCGCTTGCAGAACACCGCGTCGGCGTCGTTCTTCGTCGCGCACGATGCGCACACGCGCTCGGCACTCGCGACCGTTTCGCCGGGCTCACTCGTGGTCGCGGTCGTTTCGCTCGATTCAGTCGCAGCGGCCTCTGTCGCGTCTGCGTCGTTCGCTTCAGGCGTCGTGACCGCCGGAGTGCTCTCGCCCGTTGCGTCGGCCGCGGCGTCGGCAACCAGTTTCTGCGCTTCGACGAGATACGTTCCGAGCCCCTGATCGATCGCCTCCATCGCCGCGCGCGCTTCGCCGCGATACTTCTCGCGCAGCGCTTTGTAGTCCTCGTCGGACATGCGACCGATCGAATGCTCGAAGTCGAGATCGCGCAGTGCTTTCACCGCGCCGCGCTTGCGCGCTTCGAGGTCTGCCATCTCGCCCGCGAGTGCTTCTTCC
Organism: uncultured Myxococcales bacterium; assembly: GCA_966212315.1. GTDB lineage: Bacteria > Myxococcota_A > Polyangia > Polyangiales > CBIHQZ01. The sequence continues at coordinate 8,840 of CBIHQZ010000023.1, read as the reverse complement.
CCGGCTTCGCTCGCCGTCGATTCGGGATCGACCACGCTGCGCAGTGCTTCCCAGAAGAGCAGGATCGCCCCCGCGAGCGCGGCGAATCCGAACCAGAGAATGGCGGCCGGCACGCCGATGCGCATCGCCATCACCACCGCGCCGACGATCAGCACGGCCGCGCCGATGCCCGGTGCGAAACGGGTGACCACCGCCCATCGATCTTCGCGTTGGCGTTCTTTTTCAGTCATCGAGGCCACGGAGTTCCTCATCGAGTCGCTTGTCGTACTCGGCCTTCTGCGTCGCAGTCTCGCGAACGTTGGTGGTCTTCTTCGCGCTCGCGACCGCACGTCCGCGCCAGCTGCGCACGATGCGCCACGCGACTGCCGCGCCACCGAGGGCCGCGGCGATCGGCGCGAGATACACCATTCGGTTGTGCCCCGCGTCGGGCGGAACCGAGAGCGCGGCCGCGCCCCAACGCGAAGCGTATCGACTCACGATGTCGTCGGCGGATACCCCGCGTGCGAGTTGCGCCCGCATGTTCGCGCGCGTCGCGGCCGCGAAGTCACAGGTGCAGGTCGCGAGTGGGAGTCGCTGGCAATCACCGCACATGCACAGCAGGCGGTCGAAGAGCCGGTGCTCCTCGGGGCTCATCTGCTCGCTCGCGCCACCGACCGGCGGCGGCTGACTCATTGTGTGCCCCTGCGCATTCGCGTTGCCCGCGTATGCGAGCAGCGCGGCGGCCAGACCGAGCAACGCGATCAGCATCGCGCCTTGTTTCGCGCGCGCTGCACCGACCGCACGCGGCGGAAGCGGTCCATCGGGTGAATCGGGCGCGCTCGCGGTGCGCGCGTTCCACTCGATCGAAACCTCGGGCCAGAACGAGAGCGCACAGCCGATCATCAAGACCAGGCACCCGAGCCAGATCCACACCGTGAACGGATTCACGAAGACCTTGAGATGCGCGATGTGGGTCTGCGCGTTGACCGACGACATCACCACGTACACGTCTTCCCAGAGGCGCGGCGTGATCGAGACCTCGCTCGTCGGCATGTCGGGATGCGTCGCGTAGATGAACTTCGCCGGATGCGCGTCCGTCATGAAGCGCCCGTTGCGGAAGATCGACACGTTCGCGATCACCATCCGCTTGTTCGGATCGCGTCGATTCTCGAAGCCGTCGTAGCGAACACGGTAGTCGCCGAGCACCGTCGATTCACCGGGAGCGAGCAGCGCTTCGGTCTCGCTGTGCCAGTACTGCCCCGCCCATCCGAGGAACATCAGCGAGATGCCGACGTGCACGATGTATCCGCCGTAGCGGCGTCGATTGCGCGAGACGACCTGCCCGAAGGCGACGAGCCCGCTCTCCTTCTTGGAACGCTGGCGTGCCTGGGTGCCGCGATAGAACTCCTGCACCACGGCAGCGACATTCAACGCCACCATCGCGGTGAACACCGCCGGGAGGTGCCCATCGATCCACGCCACCGTGCGTCCCACCATCGATGGATAGATCGGATCGATGTGAACCACCGCGGGGCGCCGCACCATCCCGCCGAACACGACGTGCACGATCGCGGCGAGAAGTCCGAACGCGAGCGGGCCGCGGAATGCCTTCCACAAGAGTTGCTCCGAAGCCTTGCGCCACGGGGTCAGCGTGCCGATGGCGACCGTCGCGAGGAGCGTGAGCCCCGGGATCGGGAGCCAGAAATTGTAGAAGCTCGCGCCGACGGTGAGCCGCTCCTTCCAGAGCCACTCGCTCACCTTCGGCCACGTCGTGGCGATCACGATGAACATGCAGATCCCGAGGAGCAGCCAGTTGTTCACGACGAACATGGCCTCGCGGGAGAGCACCGAATCGATCTCGGTCTCCTTCGACAGCTTCGGCAGCCGCCACACCACGAGCCCGATGCAGAACAGCACCAGGAACCCGAGGAAGTAGAGGAAGTAGATGCCGACTTCACTCTGCGCGAACGAATGGATCGACGAGATGAGCCCCGAGCGTGTGAGGAACGTGCCGAAGATCGTGAGGACGAACGAGAGAAGAACCAGCGAGACGTTCCAGACCTTCAGCGAGTCGCGCCGTTCCTGGATCATCGCGGAGTGAAGGAAGGCCGTGACCGTGAACCACGGCATCGCGGCCGCGTTCTCGACCGGGTCCCACGCCCAGAATCCGCCCCAGCCGAGTTCTTCGTAGGCCCACAGCATGCCGAGCGTGTTGCCGACCGAGAGGAAGAGCCATGCGAAGAGTGCCCAGCGGCGAACAGCCTTGATCCACTCGTCGTCGAGTCGACCCGTGATGAGCGCGGCGACCACGAACGCGAACGGCACCGAGCACCCGACGAAGCCCGTGTAGAGCGAGGGCGGGTGGATGGCCATGTAGAAGTTCTGCAGCGAGGGGTTGAGTCCTTCGCCATCGGGCGGCGCGCCGGCGACGTTGGCGCCGAACGGATTGGCCGCGAAGGCCATCAGCACGCCGAAGAACATGATCACGCCCATCAGCGTCGCGATGATGTACGGCGCGAGTTCGCGATGGCGGTTGCGCAACCAGAGGATGCAGGCGCTCGTGTAGCCCGAGAGAAGGAACGTCCACCAGAGGAGCGAGCCGTCCTGCCCGCCCCACAGCGCCGCGAAGAGATACTGCGCGGGCATCGAGCGGTCCGAGTAGCGCATCACGTAGCGCACGCGGAAATCGTGCGAGACGAACGCGTACGCGAGCAGCAACACGTCGAGCGCGATGAGGGCGCAGGTACCGAGCGCGGCGAATCGCGCGGCGCGAAGGAATCGCGGCGCGGTGGCGCGGTCGGCGGTGCCGGCGATGATGGCGAGGGCGAACGAACACGCGGCCGCTACCAGGAATGCGTAGAGGATCCACGTGCCGAAGGCTGGAACGCCGGCGTTGAAAGCGGCGGTGCTTGGCATGAGGCGCGGAGTCTAGGGAGGGGGTGGGGGTGGGTCAACGCGAAGCACGGGGCGGGTGCGCATGGTCTCGCCCGCTCGGCGAATCGTTCGCGATGGGTCGCACTTCGGCGTCATCGACGGGGGGCGTCGAAGGTCCGCGTCGCCGTCAAGGTCTACGTCAACATCGTCGACATTGACGTGAACGTGGACTTTGACGCCGCCTTCGAACGATCACGACCCGCAATCGGGCCCCAGCGCGCGTCATCGACGATCACGTCCGAGTGACTCCGGGATGCGCACGAACACCGCTTGACGGAGCGCGCGAGGCACGGTCGAAATGAACCCGATGTCCGACAGCACTCCGAAGCTCGATGCGCGAATCGGCACCGTCGTCGCGGGACGCTACCGGATCCAGAAGCAGCTCGGCGAAGGCGGGATCGGCACCGTGTATCGCGCCGAGGACGAAGTACTGCGCACACGCGTGGCGATCAAGCTGCTGAAAGAAGACTACGCGCGCGACACGACGATCCTTGCGCGATTCGATCGCGAGGCGAAAGCGATGCTCGCGCTCTCGCACGAGAACATCGTTCACGCGCTGAACTTCGGCCGCACCGCGCAGGGCGACATCGTGCTGGTGATGGAACTGGTCGAGGGCGAGACGCTGCGCAGCGCGCTCAATCGCTTGAAGCCGTTTCCCGTGATGGGCGCGGTGATGATCGCGAGCCAGATCGGCGCTGCGCTCGCGAAAGCGCACTCGATGGGCGTGGTGCATCGCGACCTGAAGCCCGAGAACGTGATGGTCGCGTGGACGGCGGAAGGGACGCCGAAGATCAAGGTGCTCGACTTCGGGATGGCGAAGCTGATCGGCGAAACGTTCGGATCGGTCGAAGTGCTCACCCGCAAGGGCGCGGTGTTCGGGACGCCCGAGTACATGTCGCCCGAGCAGGCGATGGGTCAGCCGGTGGACGCGCACGCCGACGAATACGCGCTCGGCGTGATGCTGTTCGAGATGCTGGTGGGAAAGCGTCCGTTCAGCGCGCCGACGCCGCTCGACATGCTGCAGCTGCAGATTCATACGCCGCCGCCCTCGGCGCACGAAGCGAACGCGAACGTGCCGCTCGAGGTCGCGCAGGTGGTGCAGCGCATGATGGCGAAGAAGCGCGCCGAGCGATTCGCGGATATAGCGAGCGCGATGGCTGCGCTTCAGAGTGCGGCGACGAGTGCGCACCGTCCGTCGATACCGGAGCGCGCATCGCAGCCGCAGCAGGCCGCGATGGATACCGGGCAGCGCAAGTGGTGGCAGGTGCTGACCGGGCCGAAGAAGTGAGCTGACTCGCTTCGGGTGATCGTGATCGTGATCGAAGAGCGCGATCGTGCTCGTGATCGAAGAGCGCGATCGTGCTCGTGATCGAAGAGCGTGCTCGTGGTCGTGGTCGTGGTCATGGTCGTGATCGTGATCGTGATCGTGATCGTGATCGTGATCGTGATCGTGATCGTGATCGAAGAGCGTGCTCGGGATCGGGATCGGAGAGCGCGCCGGGCGTTCGTTTACGTTTACGTACGTTTACGTTTACGTTTTGAAGGCAGGGCGCGAGAAAACGGGCGGTCGTGGGAGCCAACGTCGGTGATATGGTCGCTGCCACCGTGCGCCGTCGAATCGCGTTTCTCGCCACTGTCGGTTCGGTCGTCAGCCTCGTGTCGACGAGCCACGCGCAGGTCACCTCGCCACCGAGCGCGGGGATGCCGGCGCCGAATACTTCATCAGGTGCACCGGCCGGCCCGCCAGTGATCGTCGTTGCGCCCGTCGGCGACGGCACCGCGATCGCTCCATCGGCGCCTGGACAGACCTCGACGAACACGCCGGTCGAACCGACCGCGCATCGTCACGAGGAATCCCCGGCCGTCGTCACGCAATCGCTCGTGCCCGTGCCGCCGCCCGGGACGCCTGCGTGGATTCGCACGCTCATCGATGGCTTCTCGTTCGGCTCGTACGGGCGCGTGGTGGTCGCCACCGATCTGCGCGGACACTGGGGGCGCGGCGCCAACATCGTCTCGCACGGCACGCGCATCGACGAGTCGACGTACGGCGAACTCGAACTGCATCGCGACGACGACTTCGGTTCCGTCCACACCCGCGTGGTGGCCACGCTCGCGATCCAAGGGCCGCTCTTTCACGAGAACGGCCAGTTCGACGCGAGCATCGCGGTGCGCAATCTCTACGTGGAAGAACGCGGCGCGATTCATCGCAACCTCGCGCTCTGGGTCGGCTCGCGCATGTACCGCGGCGACGACGCGTACCTGCTCAACTGGTGGCCGCTCGACAACCTGAACACCGTCGGCGGCGGCGGACGTTTCGACGCGGGCGATCGCTTCACCGTCGCCGCGCACGTCGGCGTCAATCGACTGGACAACAACTATCAGTACCAGTCGATCAGCGTCGTTCCGCGCGATGGCTTCGGCGCCGCGCAGGTGGTGCTCCTCGATCGACCGCGCTTCATCGGCTCGCTCAAGGCGACGTACTGGCTCAACGGTCGCACTGCTCGTTCGGGGCTGAAATTGTCGCTCTACGGCGAAGTGCACGGACTCCCCGAAGGCGTGCGTCGCAACACCGAGACGGGCGCGCTCGAAGGGCTCTCCGCCGACACCGGATTCGTCGCCGGCGCGCAGGTCGGGCTCTACAGCGGCGTGCGCAACACGTACGTCAATCTGTGGTTCCGCTACGGCCAAGGACTCGGCGCGTACGGCGATCTCTCGGTGCCGTACACCCTCACCGCGCGGCAGACGTCGGCACTCGCGCGCGACGTCGTCATCGCCGCCGCGGGCAACTGGGAGTGGCAGTGGTTCGCGCTGCTCGGCGCTGGTTACGTGCGTTACTTCCGCGATGCCGACCCGGCCGCCTACGGACGCAATCAGATGTGGGAAGGGACGCTGGTACTGCGCCCCACCGCGTGGATCGGCGATCACGTGGGGATCTCGCTCGAGGGGAGCTATCAAGCGGTCCAGTTCAATCAACTCGATCCCGTCACCGGCACCGGGCCGCGCACCGGGAGCTTGTGGCGCTTCGGGTTGATTCCGTTCGTGAGCCCGGCCGGACGCGGAAGCTTCACGCGTCCGCATCTGCGCGCGATCTACGCGGTGACCGTGCGCGATGACGGCGCGCGGCGTCTGTACGCGGCGGACGATCCGTTCGCACGCAACTCGGTCGAGCACTTCCTCGGACTCGGTTGCGAGTGGTGGTTCAACTCGAGCTACCTGTGACATACGGACGGGGTCGCCGAACACCGCGCGCGAGCAACGGCATTGACCGTCTCGAACCGCGCTGACAGGCTCGAACTCGCTCTCACGCCCGCGATTCACGCGGCGCGCTCCGTCCTCTTCGCTTCAGCACCGGCAGGGTTTTCACGATGCGCATTCGACCGTGGTCGATCTCGTCTGCCCTTTTCGTTTCGCTCGTTGTGACGTTTGCCATGGTGTCGGTGCCGCGTGAGGCAGGTGCGGTCGGACCGCATCGTTCGCTCCAGCAGCTCGCGACCGGCAACGGTTACGGCCTCGCGGTGTACGACGCGTCATCTGCGCGCGTCACCACGTTCACCGATCATCCGTACGCGCAGCGCACCCCGAGCGAGACCACGCGCGATCTGGCCTACGACGCATACTTCGGCGTGCGCTCGTCCGGTGCCGGTGCATGGCTCGGTGAACTGCCCGTGCGTGACGTGCAGTACGAGAACCAGTCGCACGTCGTCCATGCGACGCAGGACTTCGGTCCGTTGCGCGCGGAGACCTACACCTTCGCGCCGTGGGGTCTCGAAGCGCCCGCGATCGCGTTGGTGCTGCACGTGACGAACACCTCGCAACTCACGCTCACCGACGCGGCTGCCTATGCGCTGCTCAACTTTCATCTCGGCAGCGGCGCACCCGAGCCTGCGTCCGGCGGCGAACAGATCACCTGGGATGCGAGCGCGAATGCGTTCGTCGAGTCGGGGCCGTCGGGGCTGCGTCTCGCGTACGTGCCGATCGATGCGACCACGCACCACGGCGCGTCGCCGAACAACCCGTACTTCATCGGTCGCGCGGGTGGTTCGCTGATCGACACCAACGACTCGGGAACGATGGACGACGCGGTGGCCGGCTTTCAGTGGACCATCGATTCGATCGCGCCCGGGGCCGATCGATGGGTCGGCGTGATCGTCACGCTCGCGCCGGCGGCGCAAGCCCGCACGTTCATCGCCTCGCGCGACGCGCAACACGTTCTCTCCGACGAACTCGCCGCGTGGGAAGCGTGGCGAGTGCCGCCGCCCCCGGGACTGAGCGCGGCGGAGACGCGCGTGTGGCGTCAGAGCGAGTCGGTGCTTCGCATCGGTCAGGTGCGCGAAGCGGCCCCGGCGCGTGGTCAGATTCTCGCCGCGCTGCCGCCCGGAATCTGGTGGATCTCGTGGGTGCGGGACATGTCGTACGCGACGGTCGCGCTCGCACGCAGTGGTCATCGTGACGAAGCGAACGCCGCGATCGACTTCTTCGCGCACGCGCCCGTGGGGATGTACCGACAGGAAGTCGGGCAGGACTATCACGTGAGCGTCGTGCGCTATTACGGCGACGGCACGGAGTGGTCCGACACCGATTCGAACGGCCCGAACATCGAGTTCGACGGCTTCGGATTGAGCACGTGGGCCGCGCACTCGGTCGAACGCAACGACCTCGACGCCAACTCGACGACGCTCGCCGCGCTCATCGATTCCACCGGCCTGATCGCCCCCGACAGCTCCATCTGGGAAGTGCACTGGAACGGGCAGCAGAAGCGTTACGCATACACGTCGATCACCGGCGCGCTGGGCATGTGCCTCACCGGCGATACGACCCATGCGCGCAGCGTGCGGGATGCGATGGTGCGGCAACTCATCCTCCCTACCGGCGGACTCGCGGCGAATCTCGAAGAGCTGATGCGCGGGCAACCGGCGCGCGACGCCGCGGTGGTCGAAGCGATCAACTTCGGTCTCATCGATCCGAACGGCGGACTCGCGCGCGACACGTTCCGCGAGTTCGAACGATTGCGCACGCCGGTCAATCGCGGGTTCTTCCGCAACGACGACGGCGGTGGCTACGACTCGCAGGAGTGGGTGTTCATCGATCTGCGCATCGCCGATGCGTATCGCCGCGCGGGTCGCATCGCGGAAGCGGACGAACTGCTCGCATGGGTGACCGCGCAGGCCGAAGCGAACTTCGATCTGCACGCCGAGCTGTATCACCGGGACAACGCCGACTACGCAGGTGCCATCCCGATGGTGGGATTCGGCGCGGGGGCTTACATGCTGACATTGCTCGATCGCGCGCAGACCGAACCCGCTCACGCCGAGTGCTTCCCGCCGACGACGACTTCGTCGAACAACGGCAGCGACGGGGGCACCACCGGCGGCACGATGTCCGGTGGATGCTCGGTGCATCCCGCGCGCACCAGCGGCTCCGGCGCGTGGCTCGCAGTGCTCGTCGCGATCGGGGCGTTCGCACTGCGTCGCAAGCGCAGCGCGATGGCCGTGGCGTTCGCACTCGTCGCTGCGTGCAGCCCGCCGACCGGCAACGGTGACGGCGGCGATGCCGATGCCGCCACCGACGGACCAATCGCGACACGCGACGCGCCGCCGAGCGTGCAAGGCGCACCGGTGCGTGATTGCTCTTCGCGCTTCACCTATCCGCTCGGTCATCAAGCGAGTCGCGTCGTCGCCGCGGGCGAATGGAACATGTTCGACATCGGCACGGGCGCACCGCTCACCGACGGGCTCTTCAGCAACACCTACCGCGGCAGCATCACGCTTCCGGCCGGGAGCTACGGGTACAAGTTCGTCGCCGACGGCAACTGGGTGCTCGATCCCACCAACGGACTCACCGCGTACGTGGGCGGCGTCGAGAACTCGCGCCTAGTCGTTGCCGATTGCACGAAGCCGCAACTGCGCGTCGCCCACTGGGACGTCACG
>CBIHQZ010000022.1:0-16907 GCA_966212315.1 uncultured Myxococcales bacterium | reverse complement strand
GGGGCGACATCCACTGTTTCGAGTCCGCCCGCGCGAGGAAACCCGTTCGCATACAGCGGGTCGCTCGGTTGCGGAACGGTGAGCGCTGCGCCCGGTCCAGGAATGAGCGACGGGAACACGGCTGTGTGCAACCTCCCCCAGATCCAGTCGTCGCTGCGCGCGGAGTGGAATGCGCTGGCGAGGTCGGTGATCGCGCAGAGCATCGAACTCACGATGATCGCGTCGTGCGATTCGCGCACCGCCGGCGTGTCGAGGTCGTCCCAGACGCTGCTCTGCCCCGTTGAGGAATCGCGTGTTCGCGCCGCCTCGGGATGCTCGAGCAATCGCAGCAACGGATCGTAGTAGCTGTAACGCCGCCAATCGATCGCGTCGGTCGACGTCGCGCGCGCGACAGCCTGGAATTCGTCATCGATTGCGTTGGGCGTGAAGCACACCAGCCACCGATGGAAGATCGCGCTCGCGACCGCGTCGGTACGTTCGCCGGGCCGCGTTGCATCGATACCGGCGGGCGCATCGAGCGACCAGCGATCGAGTCGCTGGGTCGCGTCACGCAGCGCCTCCGTGCTGGGACGGAGAGTGACTGCGATCGCGGTGAGATCCGCGTGTGTTCCCGGCGTCGTCCATTCCTCTTCGAGACGAGTCATCGCGGTGTCGATGAATGGACGGAAGCGCGCTGCGAGTTCGACGCGGTGATCGTTCTGCAGCGCCTGCATCGCGGGCGCATCGAAGCTCCCGGTGTGTGCGCGCAACACCTGCTGGATGCGTTGTTCGCGGATGCCGTCGGCGAAGTCGTAACCGAGGTAGTCCACGTCGTTGAGCGGGTTCCCGTCGGACATCGAACCGGTTGGATCGTTGTTCGCCGAGGCGATGAACGGCAGCCCTGCTGACGTCGTCGCGTGGGGCAAGCGCTCGGGAGGCACGATGCCGGTCCACTCCGCTTCGCCCGTCCCGGGGAGAACCGTCCACGGCGCAGTGCCGTAGGGATTCGTCTCGCGATTCCAGGCCAAGGCCGCGGGTGCGCGCGTGGGGAGCGCAGCCGACAGCGTGAAGGTTCCGTGGTCTCTGTCGGCGGCGAGCCAGTTGAGCGGGAGCGAACCGAGTTCCAGTGCGACGCGTTGCAGGTCCGCCGCAGACGTCTGGTACATCATCGATGCGAGACGTTCGAAGTCGTGCGCCGCTGTCGTCGTCGCGCCCGACCATCGAACCGAGATCTCGTGACCGTCTGTGGATGGAACAACGTGCCCGTGGTCGATCGTCGGAATGATCGGTCCGTGATGAGGCACGGTCTGGAGGGCCACGTCGTTGAAGCCTCCGAAGCCGTCGGGAATGTGTTCCACATGGGCATCGAGTGCGACCTGACGTCCCTCGAAGAGAACAGTGTCGGGCGCCGCGCCCGTGCCGCGGGTGACCTGCTCGTCGTAGAGATCCGCCGTGTCGACGTAAGCGACCGTGACGCCCCACGCGACCTGGCGGTTGAAGCCGAAGAGCACCCCAGGAAGCCCCGGAATCGTGAAACCGCCCGCGTCGACGACGTCATCGCCGTGGCGGACGACGAGGTGCGAGCCCCAGAAAATGTTCGGACTCATGAAGTCCAGATGAGGATCCGAGGCGAGCATCGCGTGCCCGCTCGCGCTCCGAGTCGCGTCGATGACCCACGCGTTGCTGCCGCCTCGCGACGAACGCCAGCCGAGTGAAGGGAGTGCGTGCGCAAACGTGAGGGCGCCGCGCAACGCGCGCTCGCTCGGTCGCGGTGCGGTGAACAACGGTCTGTAGGTGATGGGCGAACCGATGCCGTCGTAGAAATGACTGAGCGTAGGCGCGTCGCTCGTGATGGCAGGTGCGAAGATGTCGGTCGCGAATCCGCTGCGTGCGCGGAAATCGGGCTGCGAGGTGGCGTCGGCCTCGTCGAAGACCGTGCGGATCCGCTCGTTGTAGGCGGTGCGCGCGATCTTCCCGGAGATCGTATGACCGAGCCCGACCGTGTAGGCCTCGAATACCAGCACGGAAAGCGAGTCGACCGGGCTCCAGTCAGCGACGAATTCGGTCAGCACGAGGGAGGTGCCGCGCGGTGGGATCGAACGTCCCGAGCGAATGCCGGCGAGGTAGAGATTCACGCCGCTTGCGAATCCATCGAGCATTGCGAGCGCGCGGGGCGCGGTGGTGTTCGCGAGCATCGCTTCTGCGCGCGCACGAAGACCGAGCGCGCGAATCGCGATGTCACCGTCCATGAACTCGGGCGAGAGCGGACCGACGATCTCGGCGAGCGAGCCTGCCGCATAGCGCCGGAACAACTCCATCTGCGCCATGCGATCGCGCGCCTGGAGATAGCCCTGCGCGCAGGCAGCGTCACGCAGACTGTCCGCATAGATGTGCGGCCATCCGTGATCGTCGACGACGGCCGTCGTCTCGCCATCGAGACTGCAGCCGCTGATTCGCTCGGTGACCGCCAATGCTGCGACCGGGTGTGACTCGCAGGCCGACATCGTGCCGACGATCGCGGCGATCGCCACGAGACGACGACAGTTGGATGGCGTGCTCATCGTGGCGGGCTCGCCGAGAGTGGATCGTTGAGAAGCGTGCGTGCGACCAGCGGGAGCAACAGTCGCTGCGCGCTGCGAAGAAAGAAGTGCCCGCCGGGGAGCATGCGAGCGACGAAGCGCGTCGAGTACGCGCTCCACGCGCGGAGGTCCTCCGCGGGAACGACGGTGTCGGTCAATCCGCCCAGGCCGGTGATCGGAACGTCGAATGGTGCGCACTCGGCGTAGCGGTAGTTCTCGCAGAGGGCGAAGTCCGCGCGCAGCGTCGGCACGACGAGATCCATCAGTTCCGCGTTGGCCAGCACTTCGGGCGGCGTGCCGCCGTAGGCCTGCAGCTCGCGCACGAAGGCATCGCGCGGCAGTGCATGGATCGGCGGGTCGGACTTCCGGAGATGCGGCGCGCGCGCTCCCGATGCAAAGAAGTGCATCGGCAGCGGGCGTCCCTGCAGTCGCAGCCGTCGCAATACCTCGAAGCCGACCAGTGCGCCCATGCTGTGCCCGTAGAGCGCGAAGGGGCGATCGAGTTGCTCGCGCAGTGCGTGAACACATGCGTCGGCGAATGCTTCGCACGTGTCGAAGGCGGTCTCGGCGATACGCCGGCCGCGTCCGGGAGGCTCGATTCCCCACACGCCGATCTCACTCGGAAGCGTCTTCACCCAATCGGCGTAGATCGCGGCCGAACCACCGGCGAACGGGAGACAGAACAGTCGAACCGGCGCGGTGCGCGACGTCGTGCCGAAGGGGACGAACCATTCGGCACTGTTCATCGATGGATCGCTATTCAACATAGGTGTCCTCGACGCGCCTTCGCAACGTGCGGGCGATCGAAGGAAACGTCGAGGCAGGCTTGCCCGTCGCGAAGAGCCAGATCGGTGTCTCGCCGTCCGGATACGAAAAGCTCTCGTGCATGGACTCGACCCCGCGCTCGATGCCGTCCCCCATCGCGGCTGCCACGTCGGCGACGAGCACTCCGCGTCGATTCATGTATGCGAGAAACGGCGCGCCGAAATGCGGGCGCATCACGTAGCCGGCGCGGGTGAGCTGCAACCAGTTCCGCATGCACAGGCGACCCGCTTCGACGAGCGAGGCGGTGTCGAGTCCGGTGACCGTCACGCAACCGAGCACCGTCGCGCTGCGCAAGGGAGACGGCAGACCAGGCCGTGGTTCTTTCGCCATACGACTGACGAGGCCGAAAGGGAGCGCGCGACCGATGGCGGTGACGAGCGCAGCGATGCGGCCGATCCCGAAGTTGCGCCACGAGACGCCGTCGCGCGTCCGGTACGCGGAGCGATCGGTGAGTCGCATGGGTCGAATGATGTACTCGAAGAACGTGCGCGCCTTCCGTACCGCGAAGTCCATGCGCTGCGCGAACCGGACGACGCCGTCGGATGCCGATGTCGCGAGGTGCAGGCGCGCGCGCGGAAACGCTTCGGCCGCACGTCGGATTTGAGAGAAGACGGCGTCATCGATTGAACCACCGACTGTCGGACGACGGTCGGTGACGCGTGCGTAGATGAATGCAGCGAGTGGGTCGGGGGTAACTTGTCCCGGTGACAATTTCACGGTTGCGCAATGAACCCGTGCATCACTGGAGGTCTGCCATCCGTCGGGTTCGAGGGTGCATTCCGAATCGAAGCCCTCGGCAGACGCAGCGATGATCATCGACTCGAGCACCATTCCGAGCGCGAACACGCTCGCGAGATTGTGTGCGTCGAACGGCATGGTCACCCGCTTCGGCTCGAAGAAGATCTGGATGTCCATCCCCGAACGTCGGAAGAACCAGGGGTGCCAATTCCCTGCGCTCGGGCTCTGCACGCCGGCGGCGACGATGCGTCGCAGTCGATCCAGAACCTCCGCATCGATCGTTTCAGTGCTCATCAACGCGTGACCAACTACGCCGAGAGTATTGTCGGGACGACATGACCGTGCGAGCATTTTCAATGATCAACCATCGCATCGCGCTCGTCCTGATGGCCTTGAGCGCATGTAATGGCGAGTCCGACCCCAATGCCCCGACCGTGCACTTCTCGACGCACGGAGGCGTTACGCCGCAGCCGCTCGAGATTCCATTTCCGTCCGACATCTATCGCGCAGACCCCGATGGAACGATCGTCGACTCATTGTCTGATTGGAGCCGCATCGGCGTCCGTTCGCAGGGCGACGCGCTTCGCAATGGATATTCGATTCTCGACGGATTCGGCCGGACTGCCGGTTCACTCTTCCTGATCGACGGCGGCGATGGCATCGATGCCGAGAGTCTGGCGAGTGACGACAGCGTGATCTTCGTCGAGCTTCCTCGCGATGGGGCGTCGCTGCGCCCGGTGCGACACGCCGCGCGTTGGATCGCAGGGCAGCACGTCGTGAGCGTGGTGCCGGAAGAGATCCTGCGGTCGGGTGCTACCTACGTCGTTGCGCTTACGCGCGCAGTGCGGGACCGAGCAAGGCGCGCGCTGCAGCCCGCGAGTGAGTTCCGCCAGTTGCGCGATACCGGTGCCGCCGACCGCGTCGGACCCGTTTCGACAATGTACGGCGCGGCGCTCGATCGACTGGCGAGCGGCGGTTACGACCGTGCGCGCATCGTCGGAATGAGCGTCTTCACGACCGAGACCTACCATCAGCGATTGCGCGCGATCCGCGACGGGATGAACAGCGGAACGTATGGCGCCGCGCCGCAGTTCAATCTCGATGCTACACGTGCCGATCGATACACGGTCGCTCGCTTCGGTGCTGCTGCTCACGTCGGATGGACCGCAACGCTCGACGAGTGGATGGCGAATCCGCCGGTCGATGGCAACGGCGTAGCGCTACCGGGCGTCGATCTCGGCGACACGACGGCTGTGCCGATCGCGCACGACGCAATCGGTGCGGTGCTGAACGGAACGTTCACAGTGCCCGAATTCCGCCGCGCGTTCGCAGGCACGAGCGACGCCGCCGATGGCACCATCGCGTTCGACCCGCAGGGCGCCGCCATCGCAGCGAACACCGCGAGTGTGGTGCCGCTCACGATCGTTCTCCCCCGCGCACTTCCGCCGGCCGACGGGTATCCCGTCATCGTGTTCGGCCACGGCACACCTGGCAGTCGTCTCGACGGGCTCGCCACAGCGAACGAATTCGCTCGTGCCGGCTTTGCGCTGCTCATCATCGACGGCCCGTCGCATGGCCTCGAGATAGCCGCCGCGCGCGACGAGACCAGCGTATTCGGCGGAACCTACCGCGGACCCGATGGCTTGCCCGACCTGTTCAGCGATCGACGCGAGTTCGCTCGGTATCGCGGCGACTTCCTGAACACCGGAAGCTGGATCCATTCTGCGTGGCAGATGGTGATCGAGTTGGATCAAGCGGTGCGTCTCGCGCGCAATCCCGCGCTCGATCTCCACTGGGTGGCGGAGCAATACGGCGGTGTTGCGCCGCGGCTCGATGGAACGCGAATCGGTTTCTTCGGCGTCTCGATGGGCGGTCAGACCGGCACGACCCTCGCTGCAATCGAAGCCAACGTCGGCCCCGTCGTGCTCGACTGTCCACCCGCGGGCGGCGTTCGACTCTGGGCCGATGTGCCAGCGTACCCGCAGGTCATGTACTACGAGCTGCAGTCGATCTACGGGTTGCCCGAGGTCGACGCGATGCCGCTGGATCGTTTCAATCCGTTCCTCGTCGCGCTCAACGGAGCGATCGATCCGAGCGACACCGCGGCCTTCGCATTCGAAGCGGTGCAGCCGAGCGCAACCGGCGCGCCGCGCGACATGTACATCCTCGAAGTACTGAACGACGAGAACGTGTCGAATCGTGCGAGCGAGATGCTCGCGGCTGCCATGGGCGTTCAGCTCGTTCAGCCGCGGGTGCGAGCGATCGATATTCTCGGCGATGCAGTGCCCTCACCACTCGTCGCGAGTGCAGGCGCGCACGTGCGGGGCCTCGCGGTCCAATCGATTGCCACCCACGGCGGGAACTACGCCGTTCGCCATGGCTTTCACGCGGTGGTGCCACCGTTTCCCCTCGATGCCGATCCGTTCGTTCGGTTCAACGCGGTCGCACCGCCAGTGCGTATCCGCAACCCGGTGCCGATGTCGCTTCGATCGATCACGCGCTTCTTCACGTCGGCGTTCACCGGGGGCGCAACCATCGACACCACCGACTTCGACACGGTGGTCGACTTCGACGACGACGGCTGGAGCGACGACGAAGAGACCGCAGCGCGCACGAATCCTCTCGACCCGACGTCTCATCCGACCGGCACCGCCCCGCACGTTCGGCCGCTGCCTTACTGAGCGTCGAGGGGCTGCGCGCTCAACCGGCGAGGTCGCGATGGAGTTCGCATTCGGCTTCGCGGAGCATCTGCGCTGCGTCGGAGCCTCGCTTCCATCGCGAGGCGCCGATCGCGACGCGCACGCCCGGTTCGAAGCCGAGCATGTTTCGCAATTCGCGAATCCAACGCTCGAAACGCGTCGCTTCGAGTTCCGACATCTCCGGAATGAGAATCGCCAGCACGTCGCTGCGGTAGCGACCGATGGATGCGGTCTCGTCCTGCACTGCGCGATGCACGGCGCGAACGATTTGAAGCAACGCAGCCGACTCGGACACGGCGATCGATTCGATTGTCTCGTTCGCGGCAAAAGGGCGGCTCACCGAGACGAGCACGATCGAAGGCGCATCGTCGCTCGTGCGCGCGGATGCGCACTCGCCTTCGAGTTGCGCGATCAGCTGCCGACGAGTGATCGCGCCGGTCTCGTCGAGGCTTTCGTGCTCGGGTCTCGCGGTCGGCTCGCCGAGATAGAACAGCAGAAACACCACGTCACCGACCTGCAGGAGATCGCCTTCGTTGAGTTGCGTCTCTCCCGTGATGCGTGAGCCGTTCACGAAGGTGCCGTTGCTGGACCCGAGATCGCTGACGAACACGCGCGTGTCATCGGCGGCGCGAAGCTTGGCGTGACGTCGCGAAACGCCCTGGTCGGTCAGCGTGATCTCACTGCCGACTGCGCGCCCGATCGTGATCTGCGGACCGACTGCGATCAATCGACCGAGGTCGTGACCGCCTGCAACGACGACCAGTTGCGGATGCGGTCGATCGACCGCGACGATGATCCGCGCGAGAAGATCCTTGTCGTGCAGGATCGTGTGGAGACCGGAGGACGGCGCTTCGTCGTCGTCGAGATCATCGGTGGGATCCATGCGTGAAAGGGTGTCACAGATCCCCGCAATCGGGTCAGTGGCCGGGCATCAGTCGATCGGATTGCCCGGTCGCACCGAGGAGTCGGATCTTCGCCGCTTCGAGTTGGAGTCGCGCGCGGACCACAGTGATCCGGGCGTTGGCGTCGGCGACCTGCGCGTCGACGAGTTCGATGATCTGGCCGATACCCGACGCATACCGGCCCGACGCGAGTTCGAGATTCGCTGCCGCCGTCGCCGCGGCCTGTTCCGTCTGCGCGAGTTGCTGTCGCGCGCCGCGCACGAGAAGGGCCGACTGCGCAGCTTCGGTGCGTACCGCGAGCGTCTGCGCATCGAGAACGTGGCGCACGGCATTCGCGTTCGCGACGGCTGCGGCGATCTGGGGTGAGAAGCTGCCGTCGAAGATCGGAACGCTCAGTCCGGCGTTGGCCTGCAGCGCGATGCGCGGTCCGGCCACGGTACTGGGCGGGATTCCAGTGGTGCCTTGCGACTCGACGATGAGCGTCTGGAATCCGAACGCTGCGCTGCCCGCAAGAAAAAGGGTCGGGCGATACAGGGCGCGCAGTGCGTTCACCTGCATCTCCGCGGCGGTGAGCCGATCGCGCAAGACGCGCACCTCGGGGCGTTGCCGCACCGCGGTGTCAGCAGCCGCGGCCGGATCGTCGTCGACCGCGAGCGGCGTCGGCACGATGATCTCGATCGGCGTAAGCGGGTCGAGGGCCAGCGCCGATGCGAACGCGATGGTGTCCGATTGGAGCGCGATGGTCGCGGACGTCAGCGCGATCTGCGCGTTGTTCACCGCGAGGGTTGCGCGCACACGTTCGACGTCCTGGCGAAGTCCGGCCGCCACGAAACCCGCGGCGATCTCGAGTTCGCGACGGCGCAGTTCGAGCGTGGCGCGCAGGGCACCGACGAACTCCTGATCGGTCACGACCGCGACGAAGGCCGCGGCGGCTTCCGTCATCGATGCGAGTTGCAGCACACGCACCTGATCGGCGGCTGATGCGGCATTGGCGCGGGCGGCGCGAACGGTCAGTGAAGTGCGACCGAAATCCCAGATCGTCCACCGCATCTGCACGGTGCCGTCGATGTCGAGCGACGACTGCGTGGGCGAACCGGCGCCAGGAATCAATGCCGCGACCAGCGATGGGCCCTGAAAGCGAGAGGCAGCACCGGCCACCTGTCCCGATACGTTCGGCAGCAACTGCGCGTTCGCCAGGCCGACGGCTCTGCGCGCGGCTTCCGCCTGCTCAGCAGCGGCCAGCACCGACGGGGCGTTGCGACGCGCGAGGCTGACTGCGTCTGCGAGCGAGAGGCGCACCGGTGCCGCGGCAGTCGGCGGCATCAGCGAGGGCGTGTCGCTGGACGAGGGCGTGGACGGAAGGACGCTGCCGGGTGGCGGCGCCGATCCCGAGGGCGCTTGCGGCGTCGGAGATGCGCTCGGCGCGGCCCGCTGCGCGTGAGCACTCGCCGCGTGCATGACGAGCGAGATGGCAGCGCAAGCCGACGATCGAATGACGGTTCGCGCAAAGGAGCGGCGGGAATTCTTCTTCATCTCCTCACCGCCTTATTCGTGCCGAAGCGCCGTGATCGGATCGAGGGCCGCGGCGCGACGCGCGGGAACGAGACCGAAAGTCAGTCCGACCGCGGACGAGAGTCCGATGGCGATCACCGCGCTCTGCCACGTCGGTTCGATCTTCCACGTAGTGATCTTCGCGAGCGCGACACTGGCGGCCGCACCGAGTGTGAGCCCGCCGAGTCCACCGAGGATCGACAACGACAACGATTCGACAATGAACTGCGCGAGAATGTCGCCGGGCTGCGCACCAATGGCGAGACGGATTCCGATCTCGCGCGTTCGCTCCGTCACCGAGACGAGCATGATGTTCATGACGCCGATGCCACCGATGAGCAGCGCGATCGCGGCCACGATCACCAGTAGCAGTTCGACGGCTTTCCGCTGCGCCTGAAACGATGCGGCCATCTCCGCCTGCGAGGTGATCCGGAAGTCGTCGGGCTGATCTTCTCCGAGCCGATGGCGCTGGCGCAGCAGCGTCGTGATCTCCGCCTGTGCGCGCGGCATCATCCACTCCTCGCGTGCCGACAGCACGATGTTCGACAGGCCGCTGCCGACCCAGTGAAGGATCCGTGAACGCAGCGTCGAGATCGGCAAGAGGATCAGGTCGTCCTGGTCGAGTCCGAAGGTCACTCCCTTCGGGCGGAGTACGCCGATCACGCGGCAAGGCATCGAACCGAGACGGATGATCTGCCCGAGCGGATCATCGTGCGGGAAGAACTGGCGCTGAATCGTCTCGCCGATCACGCACACTTTCGCCGCGGTTCGAACCTGGCCCGAATCGAAATAGCTACCGATCGCAAGCGGCCAGTTGCGGACGAGGAAGTACTCGCCCGTCGTGCCTCCGATGCGGGTGGTGTTGTGGCGGCTTCCGGCGGTCACACGAACCATCGACGAGACGAATGGGGCTACGGATCGCACGCTCGGAATCTCGCGTTCGATCGCACGCACGTCGCCGTCGTTGAGCACGTTCAGCGCCTGCCCCGCACGCGCGGGCGAGAAATCCGTGCTGCTCGGAAAGATCTGCATGCCGTTGACTGCAAATGTCGAGACGCGTTCGGCGATGAAGATCTGCGCGCCGCGACCGACGGCGTTGACTGCCACGACCGCGCCGACGCCGATGACGATTCCCAGAACGGTGAGCACGGATCGCAGGCGGTTCCGTCCCAGGGACCGGACCGCCAAGCGAAGTGTTGCCCACCACATCATTCGAAGTTCGGCTCGGTTCGTTTCAAAAAGTTCGGCCGCGTGAATTCGACGCGTTCGCGTCCTGCCCGGAAAGATCTGCGTCGCCGAGAACGACCTCGGTCCCCGCGCGGATTTCAGCTCCCTCGACTTCGGAGATGACGCCGTTCGTGAGCGGCACCCGGACCGACGTCGCCCGCGGCTGCCCTCCTCGCAGCACGTACACCGTGCCGGTGCCCGGATCGGCGGGTGCTTCGCCGGTGCCTCGCACACGTTCGCGAATGCCACCCGGACGATAGCGAAGCGCGGCATTCGGAACGTGGAGCACGTTCTCGTGGCGCGCGGTAACGATCGTCACGAGGGCCGTCATTCCGGGCCGCAGACGCATGTCCGCGTTGTCCACGTCGATCACCGCCGGATAGGTCACCACGCCCTGTGTGTTGGTGGGGCCGAAGCGCACTTCGCCGACGCGTCCTTCGAAGCGCCGATTCGGATAGGCATCGACATGCACGGACGCCGCGGTGCCCGATTGGAGATTGCCGATGTCCGCTTCGTCGACGTCGGCGATCACACGCATGCGCGTCAGATCGTTCGCGATCACGAACAACACCGGTGCTGCCAGTGTCGCGGCGACCGTCTGGCCGGCGTCCACCGAGCGCGTGATCACGATGCCGTCGATGGGCGAGTGGATCTGCGTGTAACGAATGTTGGTCTGCGCCGCTTGCACGTTCGCGCTCGCTCGATTGACCTCCGCCTCCGCGATTCTCAGTTGATCGTGCGCGGACTCCACTGCGTGTCGGGCGACGTCGAGGTCCGCCGGGGTGCCGAGCCCGCGTGTGCGCAGGTCGGTGTAACGCTGCAGATTGCGTTCTTGAAGCGACGCGTCCGACCGCGCGCGCGACAACGACGCCTGCGCACTCACGAGCGACGCGCGGCTCTGTGCGAGCGCGGTCTCGTACTGGATGGGATCGATCTCGGCGAGCAGATCGCCTTCGTGCACGCGCTGGTTGAAGTCGGCGTGCACGCGCACCACGCGGCCGCTGATCTGGCTGCCGACCTGGACCTGCATCACGGGTTGAACCGTGCCGGTGGCTTCGACGACCTCGGCGACCGTTCCCGTTTCGATGCGCGCCGTGACGAACCGCGCCTGTGGCGCGCCCGTGTGCCGACGAAGTCGCAGAAAAACCAGCGCAGCGGCGACGACTACGAGCAGAAGCCATGCCCAATGCAATCGCCTCCGTGAGCGCGGCACGAGAACGACTTCGTCGTCCGACGACGGACTCGCCTCGGACCGGGGAGCACTCAGCGATGAAGCGCCGTCAGTCACTGCCGCTCAGAACTGGAGCCCGAACCCTGTCGCGGTGGGAACGAAGCGAACCGCCGAGCGACGACCGTTCGGCGCGGCGGATTCACGATTCGACGGGAGTGCCCAGAGCACGATCGCGACACCGGCGAGCACGCCGCCGCCGATGAAGAGACCCGTCGCGAGGTTCTGGTTGACCTGGAGCGAGCGTTGGATCGGCGCGCCGGCCTGCCAGTCGATGAGGGGCTGCCCGGTCGCGTCGTCGCGCTGATTCGCGAACTGCGTGAGCTGCAGCGCATTCGAATAGGCGAGAAACTGGAATACCGCGCCGGCCGCGAGCCCTGCGACACCGACGATCGTCGAGCCCCACTTCACGACATCGCGCGCCGTCGTTCCCGACGTGCCGTGCAGCGTGAGCGTCGCGATCTCACCGCGGTGCAGCGTAACGCTCGCACGCGCGGTCACCCCGCTGCGCGCCTGCACCTCGATACTGTGTGGCCCGACCGAGAGCGGAAGCGTGTCGCCGACCTGAGCGCGCCGGCCTGTCGACGTCCCGTCGACCCGCAGCGGTCCCTCGTCGCTGCCGAGGGCGAACTGCACCGCCGCTTCGGGCGTCGGAATGCGTGCTGTCGACGCCGAGTCCGAGCGGACGAGAACGCCGAACGAATCGCGGATCATCGGCGTGACCCGAACGTCTGCGTTCGGTGCGGCGAGCGATGCTTCGAGAATCGCCGTTCGCGTCGGCTGACCCGTATTGGGGAGATTCACGGTGAACGGCTGACCGGTGCCGACAACCACTTCGGCCTGCGTCGTCAAACCCGTGAGATCGCCGTCGAAACCAACCTCGACGCGCACCGGGTTCCACGCCACGGGACCCGTCGAGATCCCCACGTTTCGAATGGCGAGACTGCGCCGACCGATCAGGTCGTGACGCGCCTGTTCTGCAGCCGTCCGGCAAGCAGCCTGCGTTCGAGGAGACTGTTCGCGCGCGACGTCGGGATTGTAGTTCGCGTGCTCCACGGCGCGCACGCACGCTGCGATAGCGTCCGGCTGCCGCTGCATCGCGACCAGCGCGTTCGTCTCGAGCAGCGCCGCTTCGACTCGCAGCGTTTCGGGGATGCCTGGCGCGTCGTGGAGTGGAATGAGAAGTCCGACGGCCTGCTCGAATTCGAGTTGATCGAGGAGACTGCGGGCGCGATTGATCCGCTCACCGACTGATTCGCCGGCTTGCATTGGTGTCGGACGGATCTCACCCGCGGGTGTCGCCGTCGGGCTGGGCGATGCGGCCGGCGCGTTGACCGAAGGAGCGGCCGATGGACGGCGTCGCGGTCGTCGCTGCGCACTCGCATCGAAACCAGATGACACGAGCGACAATGCAATCAGTCCCGAACACAGCCCGCGAACGGAGCGGCGGCCACCATCACGCGACATCACTAGTCCTCCATCATTCGAAAATGCGCGCCAAGAGCACTGTGAAAGTCATTGCCGATCGAAACCCGTCTTGGTTTCTGCGGCACTTTCAACAGCCGGCACCGCCACGAGACAATGCGACATTACCTCGGCCTTGCGCCGCGTGGCTAGCGCGTTGCGTGGCCCCGCACGCATTCCGATCGAGAAAACTCGTGCCGAGCTAGCATTCGCGCAACGGACGATGTTGCCGCGACGATCCCCGTCGGCTAATCATGCTTTCGTGTGGGCCGTAGAATCCGTTTGCTGCTCCCCCGTAATTAGTCTCGAATCCTGCGCGAGATATTGATGGCGACATCTGGGCAAGGTTCGATGATGGGGACGTACGAACTCGTACGTCGCGTCGGGGTTGGCGGCATGGGAGAGGTGTGGCTCGCGCGTCAGCGCGGCGCTGCGGGCTTTGCCCGCGACGTGGCCATCAAGCGTCTTCTGCCACAGGCGATGGAACAGCCAGACGTCGTCTCGATGTTCATCGAGGAAGCGCAGGTGACGGGACGTCTGCGCCATCCGAACGTCGTCAACGTGATCGAACTCGGCGCCGCAGAGAGCGGCGAGCTCTATCTCGTTCTGGAATACGTCGACGGTACCGGCCTCCACAAATTGCTGCGACAGAACGATTCGCGGCCCTCGCCCATCGCGGCGCTGGCAATCGCTCGAGACGTTGCGTTGGCGTTGCACGCCGCGCACACGCTGAAGGACGAGGACGGGAAGGACCTCGGTCTCGTTCATCGCGACGTCACACCATCGAACGTGATGGTCGATCGCAACGGTCATGTGAAGTTGATGGACTTCGGTATTGCGAAGGTGCGCGCGAAGTCGAACCAGACCGAAGCCGGAATCATCAAGGGAAAGATCGCGTACCTCGCACCCGAACAGATCCGGGGCGAGGTGGATCCACGAAGCGACATCTTCGCGCTCGGACTCGTTCTCTGGGAAGTCATCGCCGGCCAACAGGCGCGCTCGGGAAGCAGCGACGCCGTGATGATGGCGAAGGTTGCGCTCGAGGAAGTGCCTTCGATCTTGAAGGTCGTTCCCGACCTCGCGCCGGAGATCGCAGCGGTCGTCGACAAGGCGGTCGCGACCGATCCCGCGAATCGCTACCAGACCGGGCAGGAGATGGTGCAGGGCATCCAGGCAGCACTGAACGCGCTGCCCGAGCGGGTCACTGTCGAAACGGGTCGAGAGCAACTCGCCGAACTCGTCGTGAAGGCGACTGCGCGTGAATCCGAACAGCAGGGACAGTCGAATACTGCGAGCCGGACGATCGATGGCGCGCGTCCTGTCGCGCTGACGCTTCACTCGCTCGTCGTACAGCAAGACGGCGTGACCATCTCGCGCAGCCTCGATCCGTCGATGATCAAGGCGGTGTTGCCGCCCGATGCGCGGGAGACCACGTCGTCGGGGACAAAGACCCGCATGCGACGGCAGGCACGTCGATCGGCGCTGTTGCCGTTGATCGCTGTGGTGGGAGCCATTGCGATCGTGGGTGTCGCGGTCGTCATGAAAAAAGGCGGCGGCACGCGTCAGCCGAACGTCGAATCACCGCGCCAGTTGCCGGTGGCGGCGAACCTTCAGACGCTTCCGGTGCCGGTAGCAGAAGTTGCTCCGACCGTGTCGGACGCTGGCGCGGTGCCGATGGCCGTCGCGACGGATGCCGGCGCGACGATCGCGCCCACAGGTCCGCAAGTGCGTTCGAATACGGGCCGTTCGAATGCCAGCGCACATTCGCACGGCACGAACGCGAACGGACACGCGACCGGGTCGGAGGTTGCGTCAGACACTCCCGCTACGCTGGGCGTGTCTGCGCGTCCGTGGGCCACGGTGTCGATCGATGGCCACGAACTGGGTGACACACCCGTTCGGACGAGTCTGGCGCCGGGGGCGCATCTCGTCGTCCTTACAAACACGGAACGCCAGGTGACCCGTCGCGTCCGGCTGCAACTTGCGCCGGGCGAACATCGGGTGATCAACGAAGACCTCACGCGCGAAAACTGACCGCTACGGCGCCGGATCCGTGAACACCGCGGCTTCGCCCGTCGATGTGATCTCGACGTGGGTCAGCTGCGTCGACCGTATGTGCACGACGAGTCGCTGAACGCCCCGACGGGAGTGGCACGTCAGTACGTGCGTGCCCTCGGGTAACGTCAGTTCCATGCGCGACACGTCGCCGCGCTGCTGCCCATCCAGCATCAGGGCACACGAGTCGACCGCGCGGAATCGAAGCGTCCCGAACCCGCTCGGCGCAGGCGCAGCGGGCGTCACGGGTTCGCGGGTCGCAGTTCGATGCGTACTCGAATGCGGATTCGAACTCGCCGGCATCGCAGCCCCCGCGTCCGCGGCAACGGGGAGCTGCGGGGCCGCGACCAGGTTCGAAGGCACGGGAGTCACAGCGGTCGGCGGCGCGATCGCGATCGCTGACCCACCGGCGTCGACGACCGGCCGCGCGGCCACGACGACAGGCGCAGCAGCCGTTCGGTTCTCACGCAGGCGCATCCAGAGCAGTGCGCCGGCCACGCCCGCGATCCCGATCCCCGCGACGCTGCCCAAGACGAACGCGTTGGTACTGCGTTTACGTCGCGCAGCGCGGACTGCGGTTTCGGTCGTCGGAACCGCGCTGGACCGGGCACCCGGCCGGCCGACGAATCCGCCACGCGTCCAGTCCGATCGGCGCGGTACCGCAGACGCTCTCTCGGCAGCGAGCTGTGGATACGCGATGAACAACGAGTCGAGCATCGCGCCGGCATTCTCGGGGCGGCGCGCCGGATCGGGGTCGATCGCCGAACCGATCAGCGAACTCCAGACCGACGGCATGTTCGGGTCGAAATCGGTGACCGCAGCGTGCGTACCGCTGGCGGCCGACGCGCGCAGCGCATGCGGGTCGTCACCGTCGAAGGGTCTTCGGCCCGTGAGTAACTCGTGGAACATCACGCCGAAGCACCAGAGATCCGAACGCTCCGTCCACGGCTCCCCGTCGAGCCACTCCGGCGGTGAGTATGCTGTCAGCCCCGCATCCTGCAGACAGTCAGCACGAGTGACACTACGGACGCCGGCGGAAAGCAGCTTGATGTGCCATCCGTGTCCCTTGACGCGCTCGTGAAAGACCCGGCTCGGACGAAGACCACCGTGCGCAAAACCACGCGAGTGAAGCGCGTCGAGCGCCTTGAGTATGCGCGCTGCGAGCGACGCAGCTTCGTCCGTCGAAAGACGGCCCTTGCGCGCGAGCCGACTCGGCAGTGCTTCGCCGCCGTACAAACGCTGAGCGACACAGATCTGATCGGCCGCGATCGCGCTGACGTCGACGATGTCCGCAAGGAACCGACTGGCGATCTTCGAGATCCGCGTGAGGCGTGCAATCTCCTCGCTCATCTCGGGCTCTGCGACGCCGTAGTGCCGGACCGCCACGCGCATGCCCGTGTCCGCGTCGATCGCGACGTACAGTTTCGAGGATCCGCGCGTCGGAAGCCTTTCCTTTACGGTGTACTTCCCGCCGATCTGCTGCCGCGTTGTCACCTCTCCGATCACGTTGCAACTATAGGTGGAGACCGGTGCGTCGCGCGATGGAAAGACCCTTCGGTACCGCGAGTCAGGCTGATTCGGTCATCTTCCGACGCAAACTGGCGGGTCGCATATCCGTCCAGACTTCCTTCACGAAGGCCAGGCACTCGGACTTCGTGCC
>CBIHQZ010000021.1:0-16958 GCA_966212315.1 uncultured Myxococcales bacterium | reverse complement strand
AGCGACAGCGCCACGAACTCGGGCTGCGCGCGGAAATGGTCGCAGGCAATGTGCACGTCGCGGTCGATGCCATCACGCAGGACGACCGCTTCGAGAACGGTCTCGAGTCGACGGTGACGTTGCGCGGCCCGCAACCGCAGCAGACCGAGACGACCGTGCCGCTGCGGGAAGTCGCCCCCGGTCGCTACGAAGCGCGATTCCCGCTCGATCGCTACGGCGCCTTCGTGCTGCACGCCACGCATCGACGCGATGGTCACGTCGTCGCGGAGAGCTTCGGGCAGATCAACAATCCATATCCGCGCGAATACGCCGCGGTCGAACCGGATGCCGATCTGCTCGGTCGCATCGCGAGTTCGACCAACGGCCGGCTGAATCCGACCGTGCCGCAGATGTTCGATGCCGCCGGCGAGACGATCCGCGAAACGCAGCCCTTGTGGCGTTATCCCATCATGGCCGCGATCGGGTTGCTCCTCGTCGATTTGCTGCTGCGACGCGTGCGCCTCTTCGATCGCAGCTTCAAGAGCGACCGGAACCGCAAGCGTCGGGTCATCGCGGTGTGAGCCACGTTTTCTCGCGAGCGCCCGCGCGCGAGAGCGATAGAGTCCGCCGCCGATGACGACGACAGCGCAATCATCCACGCCCGCCGCGAGCCTGCCGATCGGCGTGTTCGACTCGGGGCTCGGCGGACTCACTGTCGCGCGTGCGATTCGCGAGAGCCTTCCGCACGAGGACATTCTCTATCTCGGCGACACGGCCCGCGTTCCCTACGGCGCACGTTCGCCGCGCACCGTGATGCGCTACGCCCGCGGCTGCGCCGATCTGCTCGTGAAGCGCGGCATCAAACTGCTGGTCGTCGCGTGCAACACGGTGAGCGCCGTCGCGATCGACATGCTCCGTGTCGAACTCGACATCCCGGTGCTCGGCGTGATCGAGCCGGGCGCACGCGCGGCGGTGAAGGCCACGCGCTCGCACAAGATCGGCGTGATGGGAACGGCGGGGACCATCGCTTCTGGTGCCTATCCGCGCGAGGTCGCGGCCATCAGTTCGCGCGCGGAAGTGTTCGGCACCGCGGCGCCACTGCTCGTGCCGCTGGTCGAAGAAGGCTGGCTCGAAGGCGACGTTCCGCGCCTCGCGGTGGAGCGATATCTCGGTGCCCTGCGCGCGCACGACGTCGACACGCTGGTGCTCGGATGCACGCACTACCCCATGCTTCGTTCGCTGATCGAACAGGTCGCGCGTGGCGTGATCGGCACCGAGACGCGCGTGGTGGACAGCGCCGAGGCGACCGCGCTCGAACTCACCGAGATGCTCGGAAACCGCGTGCCGCGCGCCGATGCATCGCGTACGGGGGGGCTTCACTTGATGGTCACCGATCGGCCGCAGACCTTCGCCGCAGTGGCCGCGCGCTTTCTCGGACACGACGTCGACGACGTCGAGATCGTCGATCTCTGATCGCGACCGGCCGCGCGTCTCGGGTAGAGTCCGCGCCTTCGAAGCCACGACGATGAGCAAGAACTTCGCGATCACAGGCGTCGGCGGATACATCGCACCGCGCCATTTGCGGGCGATCCGCGACACGGGAAACCGCCTCGTCGCCGCCGTCGATCCGAAGGACTCGGTCGGCGTGCTCGACCAGTACGCATTCGACGTGAGCTTCTTCACCGAGTTCGAGCGCTTCGATCGCCACCTCGAGAAGCTGCGTCGCGCGGCGGAGACCGAACGCGTGCACTACCTCACGGTGTGCTCGCCGAACTACCTCCA
Organism: uncultured Myxococcales bacterium; assembly: GCA_966212315.1. Classification (GTDB taxonomy): domain Bacteria; phylum Myxococcota_A; class Polyangia; order Polyangiales; genus CBIHQZ01. The sequence continues at coordinate 15,197 of CBIHQZ010000021.1, read as the reverse complement.
CGACGCGCACTGCCGCCTCGGACTGCGCGTCGGCGCGGACGTGATCTGCGAGAAGCCGCTCGTGATCAACCCGTGGAACATCGACCTGCTCGAAGAACTCGAGCACGAGACGCATCGACGCATCTACACGGTGCTGCAGCTGCGCGTGCATCCGAAGCTGATGGAGCTGCGCGAGCGGCTCCTCGCGGACAAGTCAGGCAAGCAGCACGAGGTCGACCTCACGTACATCACCTCGCGCGGTCACTGGTACGACGTGTCGTGGAAGGGGCAGATGGAGAAGTCGGGGGGTGTGCCGACCAACATCGGGATCCACTTCTTCGATCTGCTCGTGTGGCTCTTCGGTCCGGTGGTCGGCAAGAAGGTCTATCTGAGCGAGCCGCGGCGGATGTCGGGCTATCTCGAACTCGAGCGCGCGCGGGTGCGCTGGTTTCTCTCGGTGGAGCAGAGCGATCTGCCGTATCGCGCCGAGCCGGGGAAGAAGACCACGTTCCGTTCGATCACCGTCGACGGCGGCGAGATCGAGTTTTCCGAAGGGTTCACCGACCTGCACACGCTCGTGTACCAGCAGATCCTCGCGGGGCAGGGCTACGGTCTGAAGGACGCGCGTCCGTCGATCGAACTCGCGCACGATCTTCGAACGGCGGAACTGGTGTCGGTCGATGCCGATGCGCACGCGCGACTAAAGGGCTGAGCGGAAGCGACATTCCCGCCCGCGCGATGGCGGATGTCGCGCCGTCTTCCGCCATTACGATCCATGGGATGGCGTATTCGGTACGAAGAGCGCGGGGCATTGGCGTAGTGATACGGCGTTCCGGTCAGCGGAATGGCGTATCCCGCGTCGGGAGATGGCGTTCGAGGCCTTGAATGGCGCATCCCCGTGTGAGGAGACGGCGTTCGAGGCCTTGAATGGCGCATCCCGCGTCGGGAGACGGCGTTGGAGGCCTTGAATGTCGCATCCCCGTGTCGGGAGACGGCGTTGGAGGCCTTGAATGGCGCATCCCCGCATGGGGAGACGGCGTTCAAGCGCGTGGCGCGCGCTTGCCCACGCGATACAGCACTTCGCGGGGCTCACCCATCGCGGCCTCGCGCGCGTCGCGCACCACCGCGTGCAGCGGCGACTTCGCGCACGCCGGATCGACCGCGCGCGCATCGCCCGTGAGTGCAAACGCCTGGCAGCGGCAGCCACCGTAGTCCACGTCGCGACGATCGCAGCTCGCGCACGTGTCGTTCATCCACGCGGTCCCGCGATACGCGTTGAAGCCCGGACTGTCGCGCCAGATCTCGCCGAGCCGGCGCGTCTTCACACTCTCGAACGCGAGCGGCAACGCGTGCGCACCCGGGCACGGCAGCGCGGTGCCGTCGGGGATCACCGTCACGAAGCGCCGGCCCCATCCATCCATGCAGGGCTTCGGCACGTCGGTGAAGTAGTCGGGGCGCACGAAGAGCACGTCCATCGTGCCGCGCAATCGCGCGCGTTCGCGATCGGCGATGACGCCCGCCGCGTCGAGTGCATCGCGTGAGGGCATGAGCGCATCGCGATTCGTCAGCGCCCAGCCGTGGTACTGCGTGTTCGCGAGTTCGATGCGTACGGCGCCGAGCGACTCGGCCAGCGCGATCAGTTCACCGACGCGCGCAAGGTTGCCGCGATGGAGCACCACGTTGATTGAGAGCGCGATCCCGCGCGCGCGAACCATCTCCGCCGCCGCCAGCTTCTGCGCGTGCACGCGGGTCCCCGCGATGCGATCGCCGTTCGCGCCGTCCGCGTCCTGGAACGAAACCTGGATGTGGTCGACGCCCGCATTCGCGAGCGCATCGAGTCGCGTTTCGTCGAAGCCGTACGCGCTGGTGATGAGGTTGGTGTACAGCCCCGCGCCGCGTGCATGCGCGACGATCGCTTCGAGGTCGGCGCGTAGCAGCGGCTCACCGCCCGAAAAATGTGCGTGATAAACCCCGAGCGCCGCAGCGTCGTCGAGCGTGCGCTTCCATCCGTCGGTGTCGAGCTCGTCGCGATAGTCCGCGAAGTCGAGCGGGTTCGAGCAATAGCCGCACCTCAGCGGACAGCGATACGTGAGTTCCGCGAGCAGCGCGACGGGGAGATCGCCATCGTTGCTCGTGCGCGTCGACGCCGAGCCATCGGACTCCGCTCGCGTTGCGCTCTCGTCGAGCACGAAGCCGCGCGCCGCGAGTCGATCGAGCAGCGCATTCACGTCGCGCGCGACCGGAGCGCCCGGGTATTTCGCACTCAACTGCGCGATCACGTCCGCGCGAGAACGCGATCCATCGCACAACGCCAGCGTCTCGGCGGCCGTGCGCGTGAGCTGCACGACGTTCTCGGGCACCAGCAGCACGTGCTTCTTGCGAACCGCATCCCAGTGCAGTCGCGCGCGGCGAGCGAGTCGCGGTCCGCTCACACGCCCGCAGCCTTCTCGATCGCATCGAGCATCGACCAGAGCACGTCGCACTTGAACTCGAGGATCTTCACCACGCGATCCTGCTCGGCCGCGCCGTGAAAGTGTTCGAGCACGATCGACAGACCGTGCGCGACGTCGCTGTTCGCCTGCCCGATGCGTTTCTTGAAGTAGCTCAGCCCCTCGCGATCCATCCACGGATAGACCTCGGGAAAAGCACTGATGCGCACAGCATGAAGCTTCGGCGCGAACAGCTCCGTCAGCGACGACGCGACCGACTCCTGCCACGGCCGCGTGCGCGCGAAGTTCAGGTACGCATCGACCGCGAACTTCACGCCGGGGAGGAGCTGCCGATTCTCGAGCGCGTCGATGCGCGAAGCCCCCGTGGCTTCCACGAGTCGCAGCCACCCTTCGAGCCCGCCTTCGCCGTCGGCGCGGCCGTCGTGATCGGTGATCCGCTGCATCCATCGCCGTCGCACGTTCGCGTCGGGCATGTGCGACAGGATCGCGGCGTCTTTCAGCGGAATGGTCTGCTGGTAGTAGAAGCGATTCAGCGCCCACAGCTGCAACGATTCGCGCGACAGCTTCCCCGCTTTCATCAGCACGTGGAATCGGTGCTTGTCGTGATACTTCCGTGCGCCGACATCCATCAGCCGGTCGACGAACGCGCGGTGCTCGCTGGGGATCGCGTCGAGATCCATGCGCACGATGTAGCACGCGCGTCGTGACGCCTGATCGAGGTCGCATCGTCGGGCCGTGAGCGACGACGTGGCGCAGCTCCCAGCGAGAGCGAAGCATTGCTTCGAGCATCCACTCGGGTACGCTAGGCACGCCCTTTGGAGGTCAGACCAGTCATGAACGAGCAGATCATCGAGACGCACGAGACGGCCCAGATCGAATCGAACGAGACCGAGTGGGTCGCCGCGGAATTCGTCGAGCAGAGCGCCTGCGCGGAAATCTGCGCGTACGTCTTCGCCGACTGATCGCAGACGAGCCCCGTTACGGTTCAGTCCGCGATTGATCCGACCGTGTTGATACACGTCCTTGGTTCGTCCGCCGGCGGCGGGCTTCCGCAATGGAACTGCGGATGCCCGAACTGCCGAGCTGCGCGTGACGGCGCGCCTGATGTTCGTCCCCGTCATCAATCGTCGATCTGCGTGAGCGTCGACGGCGAGCGCTGGCTCCTGGTCAACGCCTCGCCCGATGTTCGCTCGCAGCTCGCCGCGTACGCGCCCCTGGCGCCGCGCGCCGGCACGTTGCGCGGTTCGGGTGTCGCGGCGGTCGCGGTGACGAACGGCGACATCGATCACACGGCCGGGTTGCTGGTGCTGCGCGAAGGCGGCGCGCCGCCGATCTACGGGACCGCACAGGTTCGCGATGCACTCACGCGCGGGCTGTCGATTCTTCCGACGCTGGCGGCCTATGGGCCCGTCGAGTGGCGCGAGATCACGCTCGGCACGAGCCTCGACATCGCCGATCGCGAACATCGCTCGCTCGGATTCGGGATCGAACCGATCGCGGTCGCGAGCAAGCCGCCGCCGTACATGATGCGGTTCCGCGAGACCTCGCCGATCGACGATCGCGCCGGAGACACCGTGTCGCTCGTGGTCGTCGCGGGGAACAAGCGCGTGCTCTACGCGCCGGGAATTCGCGATCTCGATGCAGCACTCGCGGCGGAGTGCGAGCGCGCCGACGTGATCCTTCTCGACGGCACGTTCTTCACCGACGACGAACTGGTTCGCATGGGCGCATCGACGCGCACCTCGCGAATGATGGGCCACGCGCCGCAGTCGGGGGAGGGCGGTTCGCTCGAGTTCCTCGCGCGATTCCCGCGCGCGCGGCGAGTGCTTCTGCACATCAACAATTCGAACCCGATTCTTCGCGTCGGGAGCGAAGAGCGCGCCGCGGTCGAACGCGCCGGCATCGAGATCGCGGACGACGGGCTCGACATCCGCGTCTGACGCGCGACGCGAGTCGGATCAGATGCCGAAGTGATAGAGCGCGTCGAGATGCGCGAACGGGAACCCGAGCGCGTGCCCTTCGTCGTGTGAGTCGGCGGCGGAGACGGGGTCCCATCCGAGTTCGGTGTTCGAGAGCGGGCCGTACTGCGGGCCGACTTGCTGGTTCGTGAACGCGCCGGTGTTGAGCAGGATTGCCCAGCCGACACCGAGACGAAGCGCGAAGTTGCGCGGCAGGCGGTATTCCGCGCCCAGTTCGAGGTTGATCCACCATGCGTTCGCAGGCGCAACGAGCGACGGATCGCTGTGGTACTGCGCAGGGATGAAGTTGGTCGAGAAGCCGAGCGCGATGTAGGGGGCGAAGCCATCGATGCGAAACGGGCGCACGTGAACGGTGCCGCCGATGGCAGGGCCGAAGGTGCCGCCGCTGCCGCCGCCGATCATCAAGCCGATGGCAGGATGAAAGTTCGCTTCGACGAATCCGCCGATCACGCCGAGCGGCGAGCCCGCACCGACGGTGACACCGAGTCCGAGATGGCTGCGCCAGCGACGCGCGAACTCGGCGCGCTCGTCGCGAGGAGGTGTTCGCGGCGTGACCGTCACGAGTTCTTCTTCGTCGTCTTCGTCCTCGTCGATCATCGGGCCCGGCGGAGGCTCGTATATCACCGGCGGCGGCGCGACGGTGGGCGTCGGAATCGGCGCGGTGACCTCGATGGGTTCGTCGCTCGCGCTGCTCGTCTGAGCGCCGGCGGTGTTCGATGCGACGAGCACGGAACCCGCGCACGCAACGATCGATGCCAGCACTCGAGCGCTTCCTGCGACCCGCATCGCATCGGACGCTAACACAGTCGTCGCGCGATCGAAGCGAACGTGTTGTTACACTCGCGCGGTGCGTGCACGAGTAACGATCATCACCGCGCTCGGTATCGCGGGGTTCGTCGCCATCGCGCCGTTCGCGCGCGGTTCGCACGGACGCACGCACTCGGCACACGGACACTCGCGTCGCCACCATGTCGATCGATCCGCCGCCACCGCCGCGCGAGCCCCGCATCGTCCGCGTTTGCGCGTGACCTTTCTCGACGTCGGGCAGGGCGACGGTGCGCTGCTCGAGAGCGCCGACGGTCACGCCGCGTTGATCGACACCGGGCCACCCGAAGCGTTCGCGCACATCCGCGCGGTGCTCGAAGCGCATCGCATCACCGCGCTCGATTGGGTGATGTTCTCGCATCCGCATCTCGACCACATCGGCTCGGGGCGCGACGTGCTCGATCACTTCCATGCGCATCGCGTGATCGACCCGGCGTTTCCGCATCCGCTCGTCACGTACGACCGCCTGCTCGAACGGATTCAGCAGTTGCGCATCCCGTTCACCGCGGCGCGCGCGCACGATGTCATCGCGCTCGGCGCGGGCGTGCGGGTGACGGTGCTGTTGCCGGCGGAGCCGTTTCTCGCGCACACGCGGAGCGATGCGAATTCGAACTCGATCGTCGCGTGCGTCGAGGCCGGGCACGCGCGGGTTCTCTTCACCGGCGATTCCGAGCGCGAGACCGAAGAGCGGCTCATCGCAAGCGAGCACGGCAACCTGCGCGCGGATGTGTTGAAGGTCGCGCACCATGGCAGTCGCTACGCCACGACGTCGGGGCTGCTCGACGAAGTGTCGCCGCGGTTCGCGGTGATCTCGAGCGGCGCGGGAAACGATTACGGTCATCCGCATGCGACGACGCTGCAAGCCCTGGCGGCGCGCAACATCGAGACGCACCGCACGGATCTCGAAGGCGACGTGATTCTCGAAACCGATGGCTCGTCGATCGGCCTGCATGCCGACGCGAGCCATCGCATCGCGCGCTGACTATTCGGTAGCCGTGTCCGCGGTGGCGTCTTGCGTGTCGTCCACGACGTCGACACCCGTGTCGGTCTCGACGTCGACCGCGGGGGGCACGTCGGTCCCCGCATCCATGCCGGCGTCCATGCTCTGCACGTCCATCGTCACGATGTCGGTGGGCGGCTGAATGTCACTGCTCGCGTCGACACCGGTTTCGCTCATCGCACCGTCCATCGGTCCGGCATCGACGGTGATCATCCCGTCCATGCGCGCACCATTTGCGATCCAACGCTGGATGATGCTGATCTCGTTGTCGGGCAACGCGGCCTGGAAGAGCGGCATGCGGCGGCACGTCGTACTTCCCGGATCACAGGGCTGCGTGATGCGTTGATAGAGCAGGCTCATCGCTGCCGAGCCCGGTACGACACGCGCCGGATTCGAGTGCACGAGTTGTTCGAACGCCACGTCCGAGGTGCCGAGATCGAGATTGCCCGCGGGCTGCGCCGAGCGATGGCATCCGTCGCCGCCGCAACGCGGGACGAGAATGTTCGCGTACACGTTGGCCCACGTCGGATCGTCGGGAATCGGATCGCGCGTGCGCACCGGGCAGAGGCCGTAGTTCTCACACGTCGGTCCCGGCTCCGGATACACGACGTTCTCGACCGGTCCGTCCGGGCACACGCTGTAATCGATCGGATCCATCGCGTTCGATCCGTCGGGGCGGAGATTCGCGATCCAGCACCAGAGTGCGCGCAGTGACTGCTTGCTCCAGAAGCAGCAGTTCGCGAGCGGCATGAGCGGGCCGGCGGTCGGATCGGTGAGCCGGCGGATGATGTAACTGCGCTCGGGATGGCCCGCGAGAATGAGTGCGTTGCCGAGTCCCACGCCGAACGTGCCATTGCGATTCGGGTCGCCGAACTGCACTGCATCGCGCTCGGCGGGAATGCCCGCGCGGGCGAGGGCGCGTTCGACGTCTTCGTCCATCGGATCGACCTGCGCGAACATCACGTTCGGCCGCGTCGGATCGGGCGTCAGTTGCGAGGCGTCGAAGCGGATCAACGCGTCGTCGCTGTGCCCCGCACGAATGCGAACGATCGCGAGCTGTGAGTCGGCGGTGAGCGCGGGAAAGTCGCCTTGCGTGACGATCGCCCAACGCGAGCCCATCGTCTCGGTCTGTTCGGCGATGCGCTGGATGTACGCGAGCAGAAGGTCGGTGCCCTCGACACGAACCGTGTCGCCCTGGCGTTCGCACCAGTCGTCGATGCGCGTCGGGTCGTCCTGCAGTTGGTTGCACGGCTGGTTCACGTTCAACGCGAGCGCGCCGAGCGTGTTCATGTTCGGGTACTGCCGCGAGTTGTGGCAGACGTTGCCGTTCGGTCCGCAGCCTCGGTAGATCCCTTGCGCGCCCTGATAGATCTCGGCGAGCGTGGGGTATGCGGTCGCGACGAGAAGGTCGCGCGCGGGCGGCGTCGGAATCGGCGGGCGATCGGGCAGCGGCGTCGTCGAAGTGCAGGCGACGAACGCGAACGTCGTTGCGAGCGTCGCGAAGAGCGCGATGCGAACAGCGAGCGAGCGACGGTTCTGTTGAGTCATCGATCGAACCTCGCTCACGGCATGAACAGCTGCGTGACCGGTTGCACGTCGGGATAACCGAAGTCCGGATTGTCGTTCTCGAGACCGAGCGCCCACAGCGCTGTCGCGTGCAGCCCGCGGAGAGAAATGCGATCGGCGATGGTCGGCGTGTACGTCGTCGTCGAAGCAGGCCCGACGTGACGGCCGGGAACCACGCCGCCGCCCATGATCGCGTGTGCGTAGTAGTAGCAAGACGGGTCGGCGCCATGGTCGGAGCCTTCGCCGTTGTTGAACCCGGTCGAGTCGCTGCCGGGGTCTCGGCCGAATTCACTCATCGTGAACACCAGCGTGCGATCGAGCATCGTCTTGCCGGGCTCGCCCGGTTCCGGCATGCGCGAGAGAAGGAACTCGACGGTCGCCCACAAGCGCCCGAGGAAACGGAACCGCGCGGGTGCATCGCGGCGTTCGCCCGAGTGCGTGTCGAAACCGCCCATTTCGACGGCAATCGCCGGGCTGCCGAGTTGCAGCAGTCGGATCGCGAGCGCGACGTCCATCGCCGTGCGGAAGAACTCGCTGTCGCGTGGATCGGCGTACGGCAAGCCTGCCATCGCGCCCATCGGATCGGGGCCGAGCGCGCGAGAGAAGAGTTCGAAGAGCATCGCGTTGGTGAGCGGCACCGTGCCTGCGTCGGTGTTGACCGCGCCGCGCGCTTCCATGTCGTTCTGCGAGATGTCGATCCACGATGCGGTGAGTCGCTCGCCCACGCGACGACGTGCTTCGCGATCGCCGACGTATTGATCGACGACCGAGTGTCCCCAGCCCATGCGGGCGTTGAGTCGTCGCTGATCGAGGCGCGCGCGCATGTCCGTGTCGCGTGCCCAGTCGCGGCCGACCGACTGCGATTCGTCGTCGTTCAGGTCGTTGCTGCCGGGAAGTCCGCCGACGCCGAAGAGCGGTACGGGGACGTAGCGCGCGGTGGCTTCGGTCGAATGTCCGAACGATGCGCCCGGCTCGATGTGGAACGAAGGAATCTGATCGCGTGGATCGATCGGCGGTGCGCCTGCATCGCCTCCGTCCACGTCGCCTGCATCGGTGGTCGTCACCGTCGCATCGGGCTCGCCTGCATCGACACCGCCATCGGTGGGCGTGTTGTCGATCGCCGCAATGCCTCCCGCCGCACCGACGCCCGCTGCGAGTCGCGTGAGAAGGCCCGGCTCGAGGCCAGTCGCAGCACCGGTTGGCTCTTCGGTGGCTGCGCGGTAATGGTCACCGCGGGCCGTGTTCCACGTGCCGATCACCGAGAAGTTTCCCGCGACCTCGCGCAGACGCGGGACGCGCATGCCGCCCCATCCACCCGTCGGGCTGAGCGTGTAAGCCTCGTCGGGCAACGGCATCGACGGACCGATCACGGGAGTCTGGTCCGTGAGGTAATCGTCGAGCAGTGAGCCAAGCGAGAACGGCGTGTTCGTCCCTTGGATCACGCCCCATGGGTTGTACTTGCGCGTGTTGGCTGCCGCGTGGAACGCGACGCTCGAGCGCATGCCGCCCGAGAAGTACAGGATCAGGCAACGCTTCGCGGGCGCATCGGGGCGTCGCTGTGCGAACGCGCGGCGCATCCACGGTAGAGCGACCAGCGACGTGGCCACGCCACCGGCGATCGCGAGCTTGAAGAAGTCACGGCGACGGAGCATCGCGCGCGCTTTTCCTTCGTAACGGTCATCGTCTCGACTCATCGCTGCGACCTCGTGTCAGTAGACGGCGAATTCGGCGGAATCCAGGAGCCGCGCGCAGAACCAGCGCATCGCGGCGTGACCGGACGCGCCACAACCGGTGTCGCCGCCTTCGGCGTTGCACGCAGTCATGTCGGCGATCGCGGCGTTGCGTTCTTCATCGGACGGATCGCGTCCGATCGCGCGTTGATAGATGCGATTCGCGAACGCGCCGTACGCCTCGGGCGACGGCGAATCGCTGGTGTCGGGTGCGAGCACTGTCGGCCCTGCGGCGCACAGGTGCTGCGCGATCTCGTGCTGCGACGACACGATCGAGAGCGTCGAGTGCGTCGAGCGCGCCTGCACCGACGAACAGCCGCTGAGTGACAAGGTCCAGTCGCGATAGTCCTCGGTGAACTGATTCGTCGACGGGTCTTGCATCGCGAGCGACCGGTTGATCAGCATGCGCCAGTCGTAGTTGTCGGTGACGAAGCGGAAGTCGCACACGCCAGCAGTCTCGCCGAACGTCACGTAGAACACCGAATCGAGCCATCGCTCGGCTGTCATGATGCGAGTGGGACCGCTGGCCCACACCGGCCATGCGGGGGAGGGCTGCGCTTCGCCCGGCGCGAGTTCGCCACGCTGCGTGTAGAGCAGGCTCGTGACGATCAAGCGCTGGATGTGGCGAAGGCTCCCGGTGCGATGCAGTTCGTCGGCGAGTGTCGAGCGAACGAGCGGAATGTCGAAGTCCGGCTTGCGCAGTCCGGCCTGCCACCAATCGAGGAAGCGTCGGAGTTCGCGGTCGACCGCCGCTTCCCAGAAGTCGGGGCGCGCCGCGAGCACACGACCGAGTGAATAGAGCCGGTCGCGTTGATCACCGGTGATGCCCGGAAGTCGCGCGAGCTGCGTCGACGGTCCGTTGTCGCCGTACGCGCGATCCTGACACTGACTGTAGAACGGCATTCCCGGGCACACCGGGCCGCGTCCCGCGCCGACGTCGGTGATGCGGAGCGAGTTGATCTCGTCGCCGCTGCGCGATGAATCGACGCACCCGTCGGTGCCGAAGTCGATGGTTCCGCCGAATGCATCGGTGCGGCAGAGGCTCTGCCCGTCGCGATCGCGGCAGCGACAGAAGTTCGCGGCGAACTCGTCGCGTCCGCATGATCCATCGGCGCCGTCGTCGGTGCCATTGCGACGCGTGCGCGCGTTCCACCAGAGCGTTCCGTCGCAGAAGCGGCGGCCATCGAACACACGCGAGAGCGGACGCAGCGCGGAGATCTCGTCGGCGCGCGCGTTGCGACCGAGTGCGTAGCGCACGACGTTCGAGCCCCAGTCGTCGCCGCGGAACGTGGCGTAGAAGCCGGGGTGCACGAGCAGCCGCGTCATGAACTCCGCGTACGGGATGTAATCGCGGTAGAGCAGCTCGACGAGATCGTCGACCTCGATCGCGTAGTGGTACCACTGCTCGTCGAGGTTGTAGAAACGCTCGCCCCACGCGCGCCGCTGCTGCCGTACGTACTCAGGCGATGCCATGAAGCGGTCCGCCATCTGGTCGGGCGTCTCGCGCGCGCACTGTGCGTTCTCTTCGGTCGTCGGCGAGCGGCCGACGAGATCGAGCGCCATGCGGCGGCAGAGTTCCGACGAGGACTCGTCTTGGATCGCCATATTCGATCCGCGCATCATCGGAACCATCACGCGGTTCACGAGATTCGTGCAGTGTGAGTCGGGCTGCTCGTCGCATCCCGCGCCGAGCGGAAACGGATCCGACGCACGCGAGATCGGATCGGGAATGGTGGCGTTGTTCGAACGCGTGCACGTTGCCGTGAACGCAGCGATCAGCGCGGCAGCGGTCCAACCGAGGCGTCTTCGTTCAGCCATCGCAGCTCTCTCTTCCCAGGGCTTCGAAGCGTTGCATGCGATGCGACGGGGTGTCGATCGCACACCGAGCGAGGTGTCGTGCGGTTCAGAACCCGAGGGCGACCTGCACGCCGCCGGGATAGGTGAAGCGGAACGAGATCGACGGTGCGCCTGGTGCGCCGGAGCCGCCGAGGTGGCGTCGAAGCCCGAACGCGCCGGCCGGATGGAAGTACACGCGGTCGCAGTAGAGCCGCGGATGGTCGTAGCAATTGATCAGATCGTACGTAAACACGTCGACCGCCACGCCCGCCTCGAGAAGAACCGACCATTGCTCGCTCAAGAAGAAGTTCCACTGCAGCGTGATCGGCGCGCTCAGCCACCAGTACGGAATGGGCGTGACCGAGAAATAAACCTGACCGCCGATGACGAGCCGGAAGTCGTTGTTGAGGCTCGCGTGCGGGCCATTGCGAGTGAGCGGAAACGAAAGTCGCAGACCTGGGCTGAGCACGAATCCACCCCACGGCCACGCCCACGCGCCAGGTCCCACCGAAGCGAAGATCTCGGCTTCGACGCGCGTGCGATGATAGCCGGGGCGCTCGATCACGTTGGAGACGAGCGTGGCGTTCGCGCTCGCAGAGGGCGTTCCGCCGGAGCGACGCGATGCGTGCGCAGGGGGGCTCGGTTCCGTGTCCGTCGATGGCGCCGCAGCGGGTGCAGTCGCGGGTGTCGGCGTGGTTGCGGGCGGAGTGGCCGCCGGAGGATTCGCGGGTTGCGTGTTCGACGCGGGTTGCTCGGTCGAACCGCGTGAGCGCCGGCGTTGCGCGTGCGCTTCGTGGCTGGCCAGGGTGAACGCGAGGGCCGACGCCGCGAGAGCGGTCAGGGATTTCGTGCGCACGCGCGCAGCTTATCAGGACGAGGTAGATCATGGTCACGCGTCTCGCGACACGAACCGTCGAATCGCGCGCGGCCGTAGTCGGCCGGTTCGCAACGAATCCGCGACCGAGGCAGGGACTCTTGCGCATCGACCGCGCGCCGAATTAATAACAGACCTGTCAGTTACGAATGGCACGCCCCCGAGTCACATCCGACGAACAGATTCTCGCGGCCGCGCGCGCGTGCTTTCTCGCGCAAGGTGCGGCGACGTCGACCACGACCATCGCCGCCCGCCTCGGGATCTCGCATGCGGTCTTGTTCCAGCGCTTCGGTACCAAGGAACAACTCATGCGCGCCGCACTCATGCCGTCCGGCCCGCCGGCGTGGCTCACCGAAGTGCGCGACGGTCCCAGCGACGATGACCCGCGCGCGCAACTCGCAGCGCTCGCGGAGCAGATGTTCGCGTTCTACGAAACGATCGTTCCCAACATGGCGGTGTTGCGGTCGGCCGGGATCTTTCCCGAAGACGTCGCCAAGCGACCGAAGGACCGGCCACCCGTGCGCGCGCGCCGCGAACTGTCAGCCTGGTTCCATCGCGCATCGACGCGCGGATTGCTGCGCGCAGTCGATCCCGATCACGCCGCCGATCTCATGCTCGGCGCGCTTTTCTTCCGACCCTTCCAGCAACACATCTCGCAGTCGGCTTACACGCGCGCAGAGAACCGCGACTACGTGCGATTCGCGGTCGAGGCCGTGTGGCACGCCGTGAAGCCCGAGCCGAAATCCCGTCCCGCGCCGAAGCGAAAGAAATCCCGATGACCGATGCCGCTCCGCAATCGACACCCAAGGCACCCGCGCGTTCGAAGCGCCCGCTGGTGATTCTCTTCATCGCACTGGCCGCCTTCGGCGCGTACCGCGGATATCAGTACTGGCTCGCGCGGCAACCGCTCGAGATCGGCGGCACGGTCGAAGTGCGCACCGTGCAAGTCGCGTCGCGATCGGGTGGCCGCGTGCGCGCGGTGCTCGTTCACGAAGGTGATCTCGTGCGCGCGGGGCAGGCGCTGGTCGAACTGGATCGTGGCGAGGTCGAAGCACGTCGTGACGAAGCGCAGTCGGCGGTGGACATCGCGCAGGCGCAGCTCGATCGCGCGTTGAACGGACCGCGCAATACCGAGATCGCGGCGTCGCAGGCGCGTGTCGCTACCGCACAGGCAGCCCTCACCGAAATGGCGCGGGGCGCGCGGCGTGAGGACATCGACCGAGCGCGCGCGCAACTCGCGACGGCGGAGAGTCAGTTCGCAAACGCGCAGGTCGCGTTGCAACGCGCGAACGAACTCTTCAACTCGCATGCGATTTCACGGGCGGAACTCGATTCGGCGACTACGCAGCAACGCATGGCGGAAGGCAATCGCGACGCCGCGCGCAGCACGCTCGAAGCGCTGCAGCACGGGTCGCGTCCCGAGGACATCGCCCAGGCCCGTTCGCGGCTCGCGGAAGCGTCTGCGCAACTCGAGAACACGCGTCTCGGTTCGCGCGACGAAGACATCCGCGCCGCGCGTGCGCAACTCGCGCAGGCCCGCGCCCGACTCGCGCTCGCGCAGATCAACCTGAACGAAGCGACCATCGCAGCGCCCACCGATTGCCGCGTCGAAGCACTCGACCTCCGGCCGGGCGACATCCTCGGTCCCAATCAACCGGCCGTCACACTCGTCGAGCGCGATCAGATGTTCGTGCGTGCCTACGTGCCCGAGACACAGCTCGGGCTGGTGCACGTGGGCGAGACGGTGCACTTCACCGTCGACACGTTCGGCAACCGGCGGTTTCCCGCGCGGGTCGAACACGTGAACGAAGTCGGCGAGTACACGCCGCGCAACGTACAGACCGCCGACGAACGCGCGAATCAGGTGTTCCTCGTGCGACTCGGCATTCACGAGCAGCGCGAATCGTTGCGAGCAGGCATGGCGGCGACCGTCCACCTCGCGCGGAGTGCGCGATGAGCGACGACGACGTCATCATCGTGAACGACGTGAGCCGATCGTTCGGCAACATGCTCGCGCTCGACCGCGTCTCGCTGCGCGTCCCGCGCGGCATGATCTACGGTCTCCTCGGCCCGAACGGCTCCGGCAAGAGCACGCTCATCCGCATCCTGTGTGGGCTGCTCGCGCCGACCGGCGGACACGCGAGCGTGCTCGGCTTCGACACGCAGACGGAGGGTCCGCAGATCCGAAAGAACATCGGTTACATGTCGCAGAAGTTCGCGCTGTATCCCGATCTCACGGTCTACGAGAACCTGAACTTCTACGGCCAGATCTACGGCCTTTCCGGTGCGCGCCTGCGGCAGCGTCGCGAGAAGTGCATCGAGCTGACGCACATCGAGCCGTATCTCGAGCGGCGCGCCGAACATCTCTCGGGTGGATGGAAGCAACGGCTGGCACTGGCGGCCGCGCTGCTGCACGAGCCGCGGGTGGTGTTCCTCGACGAACCCACCGCGGGCATCGATCCGGTCGCGCGACGTGAACTGTGGGATCTCCTCTTCGAACTCGCGGCCGAAGGGATCACGCTCCTCGTCACCACGCACTACATGGACGAAGCCGAACGATGCGGCGAAGTCGGCTATCTCTATCTCTCGAAGATGATGGCGAGCGGACGACCCGACGATCTGCGCGCGCTCCCGACCGTGAATCCGCCCGGCACGCGTCGCGTGGAGATCGAAGCGCGCAATGTGGCCGCGTGCTTGCGTGCGATGCGGCAGCTCCCGTTCGTACGCGAGTCGACCATCTTCGGGCAGAGCGTGCATGCGGTGGTGGACGCATCGATCACCGATGCCCAGCTCACCAGCGAACTCTCCGCGCATGGACACAGCCCCGAGTCGGTCCGCGAAATCATCCCTTCGCTCGAGGACGTGTTCGTTTCGCTCACTCGCGCGGCCGCCGACGAGCGCGCCGCGCAACGACGGGAGAGTGCGTGATGTGGGCGAGCTTCCGCGCGGTCTTCTACA